>JAFDBW010000130.1 GCA_019313105.1 Deltaproteobacteria bacterium
GCCCGTTCGGGGAAGCTGGCCGAACCCGACGGGGTCGGTCTGACCATCAACACGGTCACACCGGGCTTCATCGCCACGGAAATGCTGGAACATATCCCTGAAAAAGTCTTGACGCAGGTCCTGTCCCATATACCCCTCGGTCGGCTCGGCAAGCCCGCAGAAGTTGCGCGCGTTGTGCACTTCCTCGCTGCTGATGCCTCCTCCTACATTACAGGGCAGGTTTGGGGCGTAAATGGCGGCATGGACATGTAAACATCGCAATCGAAAATACTGACGAAAGAATTCTGCGGGGCAGCCCTTATCATGCCAAAGGAACGGATGTTAATTTAAGGGCAATACATTGCTGGAATGTGCCAATGACTTGCAAATCGCCCTTTAGATACAGACACCTTTGAATAGGGAGTGCGTTGTAATGAAAAAATTATCAGGAAAAATTGCCGTTGTGACAGGCGGCTCGAGAGGGATTGGCGCTGCTGTCGCCAAAGGGCTTGGCAAAGAAGGGGCGACGGTGATTATCAACTACAACCATAGCCAGAAAGAAGCCGAGACGATTGTCGATGAGATCAAAGCCATGGGAAGTTTGGCCGTTGCCCTGCAGGCTGATATCTCTGACGCCGAAGCGACCAAGGTCTTCATCGAGAAGGCCTTAGCCGATTTTGGCAAGATTGATATCCTGGTCAACAATGCCGGCATAACTCGCGACAAAACCTTCAAAAAAATGTCTTTTGAGGAATGGCACAAGGTCATCGACACCAATCTTTCGTCGGTTTTTAACACCTGCAAGATCGCCTTGCCGTCCATGCTTGAACAAAAGTATGGCCGGATTATCAATATCAGCTCGGTGATCGGCCAGGCTGGCGGCTTTGGACAAACCAACTATGCTGCAGCAAAAGCCGGGCTGGTCGGTTTCAGTAAGTCACTTGCTCTGGAAACGGCCAAAGGAGGGGTTACGGTCAATTGTATCTGTCCGGGCTATATTGCCACAGAGATGGTTAAAGCCATGCCGGAAAATGTTCGCGAGGCAATCATTGCCATGGTTCCCATGAAGAAGCTGGGTGAGCCTGATGAAATTGCCAAAGGAGTTGTTTTTATCTGTGAAAGCGAGTACATGACGGGGCAATGCCTCAACCTGAACGGTGGGCTTTATATGTTGTAATGCGTCGCAGGCACATCGCGGAAAGGTTGCAATAAAAAAACCCTGCTTTATCAGCAGGGTTTTTTTGTTTCAGAGCCGTCGGGGCAGACGATGAGTCTCGCAGTATTACTTGGTGCTGGCGGCTTTCGGTGTTTCGGCGGTCACATCTTTCAGACCTTTTTTGGCAAAGTCGAAGTTTTTGGTCATGAAGCTTTGAAAGATCTGAAAATTGCTGTTGAGAGCCTCGTTCCAGAAGTCAACGACCGGCTTGGCTTCCTTGGGGAGCTGTTCAGTGGTTTTCTTAAGCAAATCCTTGGTTTCTTTCTGGATAGCGTTTGACTGGCTGAAGGCGCTGTTGTACAGAGTTTCCATGGCCTCAAGACTCTTTACCGGGGCGTCCTTGGAAGTCCAGTCAATCTCGATGCTGGTCTCGACAAAGTTCTTCACGTTGGCCTGAACCTTCTGGTTCTCCTTGATGAAGAGATTGAAGGCTTTCTTACCTTCTTCCGGGACATACGGGGTGGCGCCCAGAAGCTGGTCGGCTGCTTTGGCGGTTTGGTCATAGAAGGTGCCGAGAGCTTCGAAGCTCATTCTGACGGTGTTTTTGTTGAAGTCGACAATGTCCTGAATAATTTTTTCGTTTTGCATGGTTGTTCTCCTTGTCTAAGTTATGGTCCGAGAGATGCTCGAGACCGTTCAATTCGTTTCGTGATGCAACTTAAACAAAAATTAAACAAACTGTCAAGAAAAAAATTCATTATCTGTTTAAGAATTGTCATTTTTACGAATGCCGGCTATAATGCCCTTTCATCATCTGCCCATCTGGGCCGTTGTCAGCAGGCTGTTCCGCCATTGGAGCCCAAATGAGTAAGCGACTATTATGATTACCAAAGAACAGAAAGAACTTTTCCGCAGGAAGGTTGGTAAACTCCTGGAGCAGCGGCGCCTGGAAAAAGGCCTGAGTCGCAAAGACCTGGGAGAGACGCTCGGTTATGAAGGCAATAGCGCGATTCAAGTTGTAGCACGCTTTGAGTCCGGACGGGCCGGTGTGCCCAAGGCAAAGATTTCCCAGTTGCTGAAGATTCTTGATATAAGGAACGAGGATTTCGGCCTGAGTGGTTCAAAATCATTAAAGACCTTTATCTCTGCCAGTGGCTTTCTCGGTTCGACCATGGCTCCCTGGAGTGATGCTATGATTGGTTTTCTGGAAAACAGCGAAGCCAACTTTGTAACCGAATCCCTTTCCGACGATGAGAATGATGATGAAAGCTCATCTGAAGAGACACAGGGCGATTTATACCAGGATCTTTTGCGTATCATGAGGCTTTATCGGGTTCAGAAACAACAGAGTCAATTCACTCTTGTCGAAAAACTCGATCTTCTTGACAGCTTGAGCGAGGGGGACGAAGAATGTCTGACGGAAATGCTTGTCGCCTTGAATATTGATCCGCAAGATGCATATCAAGCTATCGAGGGTCACCTGATGGATCAATTGAAGAGCGGCGGTGGCAAATAACCACCGCCCCGTCGGTAAAGGTCGTCAGAGCACTGATCTTTTATCGGTAGACAGATAAAGAGGGGGCGCCTTTAAATGGTAGGCTCCCTGCTTCCCTGAGACGCGTTCTTCTTTTGTCTTGCCAGCGCAAGCTGGGTCACGGATTGCCCTTCCTCGACTGGACCGTCAGTATTTAAATAAATATTTTGTTTTTTAATCTTGTTTAAAAATAGTTTTGCGTTTATAAGATGTTTATCATTTGTTTAACTCTTGACTGGCCTCCCTAGGGAAGGCTCAGGAATAAATAGTGTTAGTTGTCGCGTACCCGCCGGTATGCCTAGCCATATAAGTAACAAAAAATTCGCAATAGAAAATTTAACCGCCATAAAGGGGACAAACCATGCAAGATTTTTTCAAGCAGCAAGCCGAATGGCTGAAGACCTGGCAAGAGCAACAACAGACATTGACCAAGCAGTACGCTGCCTGGGGCGAAGGGTTGGCCCAGGGCGCGCCGGGAGATTTTAGTCAACAGGTGCCAGGCAATTTTGAGGAACTGGTAAAAGCACAGCAGGAACTGTTTGAGCAATTTACAGGTTTTGGGCAGCAGATGCAGCAGAACCTTCAGCAGCTTTGGGGCGACAAGCTTCCAGAAGAGTTGCTTCGCCAATTCAACTTCAACCTGTTACAGGAATTCTACAAAAACTGGCTCGGCAATATGAAATTCCCGGGTGGTCTATCCAATCCGTTTATGCCGGGACAGAACTGGACCGATCCGAGCAGTTTCCTGAACGACTTTATGAAGAACGAGCATCCGTTCTTTTCAACCTTCAGCAATTTCAACATGGCCGATGAAGTGCAGAAAGTTTTTGGCATGTTCGGCATGTTGCAGGGCTCTAAAATGCCCGGTGGCGATCTGTTCAGCCAGCTCTTCACCACCTATCAGGGCTTTTTCAACCAGCTGGCCAACACCGGGACAAGCAAGGGTTTTGACAAGCTGCTCGAGACCTTCAACAACTGGAAGGATCAGTCAGACAAATACCTGCTCGCTCCGCAAGTTGGTATCAACCGTGAAACGGCGCAGGATTTTTCCAAGATCATCAGCCTTTCGCTGGCCTATTTTGAGTCTTTCGCCAAGATGGGCAAGCTGATTGAGGAAACCGCCCGAAAATCAGGCAACCGCTTCCAGGCCAAGTTGGTCGAACGTTCACTTAATAATGAACCCCCGATCAAGTTCACCGATTTCTGCAACCTTTGGACCAAAGAGAATGAGGCGGTCTTCCTCGAGGTGTTCGGTAGTGAAGAGTTTGCCAACACCCAGGCGGACTTCGCCTCGGCAGGGCTGCGTCTGAAAATGCAGATCAATAAGCTGGTCGAGCAGATGATTGACCAGACGCCGATCGCTCTGAAACGCGACGTTGATCTGGCCGCCGGCGAAATAATGCAACTCAAGCGCGATTTGCGACAATCACGTAAACAGCAGGCCGTCCTGGCTGCTGAGTGTAGGATCGCTCAGGACGCAGCCGCTGCCAGCGAAGCACGCTTTGTGCAGATGGAGGCAGCCCTGACCAAGGCTCAGGCTCTTGCAGAAAATGCCGAGAAAACGACCAGGGAAGAAGTCGCCGCCAGCGAAAAACGCTTCAAGCAGATAGAGGCCGCCCTGTCCAAGGCTCAGACCCTGGCAGAAAATGCCGAGAAAACGGCCAAAGAAGAAGTCGCCGCCGGCGATAAACGCTTCAAGCAGATGGAAACCACCCTGACCAAAGTTCAGTCCCTGGCAGAAAATGCCGGGAAATCTGCCAAGGACGCGGTCGCCCGCCTCAGCACATCTGTTGAGGCTGTTGCCGCCGCTCCCAAGAAGACGGCCGCAACAGCAATCAAGAAGACCCCTGCAGCTGCAGCCCAAAAAACAACCAAAACGACTGCCAAAAAGGCATCCAAAACAACTGCTAAAAAAGCCAGCGGAACCAAAAAGTCTTCTGGCTCCCCGACTAAATAAGTGAGGACCACACAATGAACTATACACAGCAGTTCCAGGAATCAATGGACGAGTTCAAAACCTTTGCCGAGAATCTGAAAAAGGGTGTCGAAAACCTGGCCTCCAGCGGCGAGGTCAAGCTGGCTCAGACCGAAAAAGAGCTGGTTTACGAGGATGGCAAGCGCAAACTTTACCGCTACCAGGCGCGCAGCAAAAAGATTTGCCCGGTTCCCATGCTGATTGTCTATGCCATGGTCAACCGCTACACGATGCTTGATCTGCAGCCCGATCGCTCAATGATCCGCAACCTGCTCGACCAGGGCCAGGATGTCTACCTGATCGACTGGGGTTATGCTGATCGCATGGATCGGCATCTGACCATGGATGATCTCATCAACGCATTTATGGACGACTGCATCAATCACATTTGCGAGCAGCACCAAATCGAATCCGTCAACCTGCTGGGAGTCTGCCAGGGTGGCACCTTTTCTGCGATCTACTCGGCGCTGCATCCGGAGAAGGTCAAAAACCTGATCACCATGGTGGCACCGATCGATTTTGCAACCAACGACAGCCTGTTGTATGTCTGGGGCAAGGCGATGGATGTCGATCTGCTGATCGATGCCTACGGCATTGTCCCGGGCGACCTGATGAACCAGTCATTCCAGATGTTGCAGCCCTTCACCCTGACGTTTCAGAAGTACCTCAACATGGTCGATACCATGGCTGATAGCGAAACATTAGCGGCCTTCTTGCGCATGGAGAGTTGGATTTTCGACAGCCCTGACCAGCCGGGAGAAGTCTTGCGGCAGAACGCCAAGGATCTTTTTCAGGAGAACAAACTGGTCAAAGGCGAATTTGAAATCGGTGGCCAGCGGGTTGATCTGCAGCAGATCAGCATGCCGGTTCTCTGCATCTACGCCGATTATGACACCCTGGTTCCGCCGGTTTCATCGAAGAAGCTGCTTGAGTATGTTGGCACCAAAGATAAACAGGAATTGTCCTACCCGGTAGGGCACGTCGGCATGTTCGTCTCCGGAAAAACCCAGTCGACCCTGGCCCCGAGAATCTCTGAGTGGCTCAATCAGCGTATCTGAAAAGCCTCTCAAATCATTCCGTCCACAAATGATGTGGCCTTATTTCACTCTAGAATGGATTAATTATGAACGTTGAAAACAATGTATTTGTAGTCACGGGCGGCGCCCGTGGTCTTGGATTTTCGATTGCCGAGAATCTGGCCTTAGGCAGGGGGAAACTTGCCCTGGTCGACATGAATAAAGAGGGTCTGGACCAGGCCGCAGCAGCTCTGCAGGAGTACAATGTTGAGGTGCGCTGCTATGTCGCCAACGTCGCCGTAGAAGAGGAAGTCATCGCTCTGTTTGATAATATTCAAAAGGATTTTGGCCAGATTGATGGTCTGATCAATAATGCCGGCATCACCCGTGATGCCTTGCTGGTCAAGAGGAAAAATGGTGAAACGACCAAGATGTCCCTTCAGGCCTGGCAGCAAGTCATCGATGTCAACCTGACAGGAGTTTTTCTTTGCGGTCGTGAGGCTGCGGCCAAGATGGTCGAAGCCGGGAAAGGCGGAGTTATCGTCAATATCAGCAGCGTATGCCGCGACGGCAATATCGGTCAGAGCAACTATTCGGCTGCCAAGGCCGGGGTCTCTGCACTGACCGCCACCTGGGGCAAGGAACTGTCTAGGTTTGGCGTCAGAGTCGGTGCCGTCGCGCCCGGTTTCGTTAATACCGAAATGGTCAAGACGATCCCGGAGCCGGTCCTGGAAAAGCTGAAAGAGCTGATCCCATTGCGTCGGCTCGCCGAACCCGATGAGATTGCCCACACCGTTCGCTACGTCATCGAGAATGAGTATTTCACCACTCGTACCATCGCGATCGGTGGCGGCATGCAGGTCTAAACGGGATGCTGGGGCGAGCAAACGACTCCTGTCAGCTTAACCAGGCCAGACGGTTCCGGGGATTATCCCAGACTCGCCAAAACAGGATATTTTTTTTCCCCCAGTCTGACATTTTTGCCGGACGGAACCAGAACAATAACTAACTTTTATGAGGGTAACCATATGAACCAGGTCTATGTTATCGATGCATTACGCACTCCGTTTGGCAGTTTCGGTGGCGTCCTGGCGGATGTCCCCGCTACCGAGCTGGCGGCGACCGTCACCAGGGCATTGCTAGAAAGAAATCAGATCGATCCGGCGATTATAGATCAGTATATCGCCGGGCAGGTTGTTTCGACCGGTTGCGGGCAGGCCCCGGCACGGATCGCCATGCGCAAGGCCGGTCTTCCGGATACCGTTCCCGCCATGACCATCAACAAAGCCTGCGGCAGTGGTCTAAAAGCCATGATGCTGGTCGCCGATACGATTCGATTGGGAGATGACCATGTGGGCATTGCAGGTGGCATGGAGAACATGTCCCTCTACCCATACGCCCTGCTGAACGCACGTTTTGGAATGCGCATGGGCCATGATCAGGTCGTTGACCTGTTACTTTATGATGCCCTGCTCGACCCCGAAAGCGGACGTCATATGGGCGATATTACCGAGGAAGCGCTGGCCGAACGCGGCATCAGTCGGGAAGCCCAGGATGAGTATGCCATCAGCTCCTATGAGCGCGCCCAGGCTGGGAGCAAGAGAGGGTTTCACGCCAGGGAAATCGTTCCAGTGGTGAAATCAACCCGAAAAGGAGAAGTCATAATTGACCGTGATGAGGAGCCCACCCGGGTTGATTTCGATAAATTCACCTCGTTGCGTCCGGCCTTTAAAAAAGACGGTACTGTGACCGCCGGCAATGCCTCGACCATCAATGATGGCGCGGCCTTTGCGCTGCTTGCCAGCGGGGTCGCATGTGAGAAACACGGCCTGAAACCAAAAGCCAGAATGATTGCATATGCAACCAACAGTCTACACCCCACGCAGTTCCCGTTGGCCCCGATCGGAGCCATTGAGCGGGTCTGCAGCAAGGCCGGCATGACGCTCGAGCAAATTGACCTGTTCGAAATCAATACCGCGTTTTCGGCCGTTGCCCTCATGTCGATTAACAAACTGAATATCAATCGAGACAAGGTCAATATTAATGGCGGCGCCATCTCCATCGGCCACCCGGTCGGTGCCAGTGGCGGTCGTCTGGTGGCCACGCTGCTCAACGGACTTGAGGAAACCTCCGGGCGCTACGGCCTGGCAACCCTCTGCATCGGTGGTGGCGAAGCGGTTGCGGCAATCTTCGAACGACTTTAAGCGAGGCCGAACCGGTAGGAGGCGGGGCTGCCTCCGCTATTCTTTCGCTCCCTGGCCAAAAGTAGGCGACGATTTCCTTGTGGGCGACAGCGTTTCTTTGACATGACTTTCCACCCCCAAAGTGGTTCCTCTCTTAACACGTGGCTGGAGGCCTTTTAGGGCAGGGCAGGCTTAAACCAAAGCCTGTTTTCAGGCCTGATCAATACTGTCAAAGATGGAGCAACACCATGGCAACTAAACGAGCAGAAGTGATCGTTGAGGCTTGCGTATAGAATGGTGTTGAAACTGAGATCAAAGACAATCTCTCGGCTTCTTGGATGCGTGGGAGAAACACTCCTGGGGTTGTGAGACTAGACGGAGATTTAGCCCAATTTTTAACAGTTATAATTGCAAATGCTCACCTCTTTGACGATGGGCAATTACCCAGGTTCTCTATCTAAAGAGAAGTTAACCCCTAGTCCTTTTAAAATTAGCCTGATACTTTACTAAATTTACTGAAAAATAAGAAACTGGTTAGTATTTAATAGCTGTCATGATCCCAAAAACGCTGCTCACAAGAAAGCCATAAGCTCATCATACAGCGAATCAGGAGCTTCTTCCGGGATGTAATGTCCACAGGGCATCGCCTTGCCCTTTACTGATGTTGCCACTTTTTCCCATTCTTCAATCGTATTGAAACAACGCTCAACGATGCCATGACCGCCCCACAATGCAAGCAATGGGCAGGTGACTTTACGACCTTCTCTTATGTCAGTCGCTGCATGGTCCAGATCAATCGATGCCGCAGCTCGATAGTCTTCGCAAGTAGCATGAATGGTGGCTGGGTTACTGAAGTGTCGAACGTACTCAGGCCAAGCATCGGGCATGAAGGGTTCCATCCCGGCAAATCTGGTTATATGGTGATGCAGAAAAGCTTCTGGTGCCCGGCCTATTAGGGTCTCCGGATAAGGCGCAGCCTGAATCAAAAAGAACCAATGATAATAAGCCCTGGCAAATGTCATGGTGGTCCCCTCGTACATTGCCTTGGTCGGTGCAATGTCGAGCACGACAAGTTTTTCAACCAATTCAGGGTAATCTGTCGCTAGACGATGTCCGACCCTCCCACCTCGATCATGTCCACACAGCAAGAAAGTCTTGAAGCCCAATTGGCGCATCACCTCGACCTGGTCATCCGCCATGGCACGTTTCGAATAATTACTGTGATCTGAAAACCCTGGAGGTTTCGACGAATCACCATAGCCACGTAGGTCCGTGGCAATGACAGTAAATGACTTGGCAAGTCTGGGGGCAATCATCCGCCAAATCAAATGCGTTTGGGGATAACCATGAAGCAGAAGAAGGGGCGGGCCACTGCCTCCAACAACAAGGTTGATTTCGATATCGCCGTTCACAATTTTTTCCCGCCTGAAATTTTCTAACATGAACAACTCCAATCTCCGTCACTAGTCTTTTCCTTAATACTACTGCAAAAAACGAAGGCCACCCGTTTCCAAGTGGCCATTTTGTTTAGATTGATGTGCGTTTTAAATATATCTGTCAATAAAGACGCCCGTATTTGTCTGATAAGTCGTGAAATACAGAAGGTACTCGTCTGGCCATAACCATAGCCTGGATTATTCAAAGTTATTGCAGCCGTATCATTCGATGCGCAGCACGATCTTGCCCATCTGGCTAAAATTCTCCATCAACCTGTGTGCGGCGACAACATCATCCAGGGTGTAAACTGCATGGATGAGAGGTTCTATCTTCTTCTGATTGACAAAGTCGATCATGGCCCCAAATTCCTTTGGTGAGCCCAGAGTGGTGCCCTGGATACGAATATGTTTGAAGAACAGCTTCGCCATTTCAAGACCGACTGACGGGTTGCCCAGAGTGGCGCCGAAGAAGACATACCTCCCCCCGGCATTAAGGGTCCTCAGAAGAGGATTGAGATCATCACCACCCGTGCCGTCTATGATAATGTCGAAGCCAGAGGACATTTTACTAAGGGCCGTTATAAACCCTTCGTCACGATAATTGACACCGCCACAGGCACCCATGGCCTTTGCTTTTGCTATTTTTTCCTCACTGCCGCTTGTGACATAAACCTCTGCTTCGCGTGCTACAGCCCACTGTATGGCAAAGCTGGAGACTCCGCTACCAGCAGATGTTACCAGTACCTTGTGTCCTGTTTTTACTTCGCCATGAGTCACCAGCGCTCGCCATGCGGTCAGGCCGGCGAGAGGTATGGCCGCAGCCTGCTCCCAAGACAAATGGACCGGTTTGTCTAAAAAATCCGTATCCGGGATACAGATATACTCGGCAAGTGTGCCCTGGTCCGGCATGCCCAGCGCGCGGAAATCAGGTCCGTAGCGATGCTCTTCATCGCCCCATGCCCGCGCAGGGTAGATAACGACTTGACGGCCGATCAGCGACTTATCACCACCAGCGCCAACAGCATCGATAATACCCACCCCATCCGACCCTGGTATGGCCGGCAAGGTCATGCACGGATACAGGCCGATGGTCATCCAGTAATCACGCCGGTTCAGAGCAGATGCCTTCAGCTTGACTCTGACCTCTCCAACTGCCGGTTTCGGCGTATCCACTTCCTTTATTTTTAGACAGCCGGGGCCATCTTTGCCATTTAGGATAACGGCTTTCATTCCGTTACTCCTTTAGTTGATCACGTACTGATTTTGAGACGTTTGTACTTGCGAAAAAGATCCCCTAATCTCATATACGGTGTTTTAGCAGAAAACAGCTATTATCGTTTCATTATATTAGCATTCTAAAGTCTCGATTTTTTAAATCATTATTGAGGCTTGCAGGCTTAAGTCAAAAATTCTTATAAATCTTACTCCTGGTTCGGATGTGTCGAAAAAGTGAATCCGGAGAGAAATTCCAGAAAAGCTGTATTCCAAGAAAAAGGCCACCCACTTCCAGGTGGCCATTTTTCGTTCTATAAGTCGTGACTTATGATGAAATGGTCTCCCCCCGCTACCCAAATCGGCGTCTATGCGCCATGATGGAAGTATCACAAACCA
>JAFDBW010000131.1 GCA_019313105.1 Deltaproteobacteria bacterium
CTATTTCAGCTGAGAAGGTGGCTCCCCGGGCAATGAAAACACCGATTATCCCTGCCGCCAGCAGGGCTTTTACCGCTGCGTCTTCATCAAGCCCGAGAAACTCTGCGGCGGCCACGCAGGTCCCCGGCAAAACTCCGCACGAACCAGCGGTGGGAGCCGCAACCACCAGGCCCATGGAACTTTTGCATTCCATGGTGGCCGTCACGGCCAAAAGAATGGCATTCAGGACACCCGCATCAAGCAGCCGTCCCTGCTCCATCAACTCCTTGTATTTACCGGACTGCCAACCGAGGATGCGATCATCATATTCCGTCCCGGCGAGTCCTGCATCGATGGCCCGGCGCATAACCCCGGCGATCTGACGCATCCTTTCGAAGACCTCGTCTTCCGCCATCCCGCCACGGGCACTCTCGTACTTTACCGCCAGTTGCCAAAGCGTCAGGGAAGCTTGCGCGTTATATTCCAGCATTTCCTGGCAAGTCAGGAATGGCAGCAGCTCCTGCTCCATGGCAAGCACCGGCATCACCGGCTCGATCGTTCTGATCACCAGCTGTCCGGCCTGCCCTTTCATTGGAGCCAGCAGCTCTTCGATGTCGACCTTGCCTCTGACCTGTACGATCGTGACTCCTGCGTGACTGTTGAGCTTTATTTTTTCATCAGCCAGATGTCTCTCAAGCAGGGTCAGCACACCCAACCCCGCCTGACCGACAAAGATCAGGGTCTCATACTGATCGCCAAGGATTGTGATCGGGACATCATCAATCGATATGACTTCGATCATGCCACCACCGGTGGAGATCGCTACCAGTTTGTGCTTTTCCCTACTGTTTTTCAGAGTCAATCGGTAAGTGTTCGGGTGGATGTCACCGAAGTCCCCGATACGCACCTCGGTGGTCACCCCTGCAGCGTGCAGGGTCTGCTCGGATTGGGCGAGTCGACCATTGGTCGCGTCCCAACCCAGGAGACCACCCCACAGACCGATGTCGCTGCCCTGGTTGTCAAATGTCAGGGCCAGCGAGCCTTGCGCGTCACACTCGACCAGCACGTCATCGATCACACCCTGCATCAGTGTCCTGGCAATCAGACCGATACGCAGAGCGGCAGCACAGTGTGAACTGGACGGACCTCTCATCACTGGCCCGATAACGTCGTTGAAAATACTGGGATGAAGATTGCTCATACTCAAAACACTCCACGAGGAGGGTTATTCAGGTCACGGCAGCTTTCCTGCTAGGTGGTGACAAATCGGCTCCTTAGATAAAGCCGTTCAGAGAGCCTTTTAGCTCGGGTAGGTCAGTCAATAGACGACGCAGGTCAAAGAACCTGCATCTTCATCCATGGCGCAGAATTATGGAAATCGGCGACGGCGCTGCCCGGCGGGACCAGCGCGTCACACGCTGCACGGGTTTGATCGTCGAGTTGCATCTCCATAACCGGCAGAAAATGTTCCAGCTGCTCCAGGGTGCGCGGCCCGATCAGCGGCGCGGTGATGCCGGGCTGGTCTTTGACCCAGAGAACCGCCAGCTGAGCCGGGGAGATGCCACGATCTTTGGCCAGCTGCACAAACCGGCTGCCGACCTCGATGCCCCGCGCAGTGACCCGTTCCGCATAGATTCCACCACGCAGTGCCGCCCTGGAGGCTTCCGGGGTCTTGTCAGCGTCGGCGTAGCGCCCGGCCAGGATACCCATGGCGAGCGGTGACCAGGGGAAGATGCCAAGCTGGTACTCCTGGCAAAACGGAACCATTTCGTTCTCTATCCGCCGATCCAGCAAGTTGTAGGGCGGCTGTTCCGAGACAAAACGTACGTAGCCCTTCAGCTCGCTGGCCATGATCGATTCCATCACCTTCCACGCCGGGGTGGTCGAACAACCGACATAGCGTACCTTGCCCTGACGAACCAGATCGGTCAACGCGCACATTGTTTCCTCTATAGGCAGCTCGAAGGAAGGTCGATGCAGCTGAAACAGGTCGATGCAATCAACTTGCAGGCGCTTCAGAGACTCTTCACAGGCCTTCATCAGGTGCAGACGGGAATTGCCGCAATCATTCGGCCCGGGACCGGTCGGGTAGTGGGCCTTGGTGGCCACCAGGACCTGGTCACGACGACCGCTGGCAGCCAGCGCCCGACCGATGATGCGTTCACTTTCACCCTTCGCATAGCTGTTACTGGTATCGATCAGGTTGATACCAGCATCAATCGCGCGTTCGATCATCGCAATCGATTCTGCTTCAGGGGTGGGGTTTGCGAAGTTGTCAGAACCAAGACACAGCGGGGCGACCTTAACGCCGGTTCTGCCGAGCAGGCGGTATTCCATAGAGCGCCTACCTTGCGGTGAAACCAGCATCGACGTTGACCATCGCACCGGTCATGTAGCTGGCGGCATCGGAGGAGAGAAAAAGCACAACCCGGGCGATCTCAACCGGCGCGGCAAGACGTCCCATCGGCACACTGTCAGCGAGGGCCTGCATCATCTCCGCAGTCACCGGAGCAGAGCGTTCCGAAGTCAGCATCGGCGTGTTGACCTCTCCGGGGCAGACCGCGTTGATCCGAATGCCATCTTTGACGTGGTCGAGAGCCATGGCTCGGGTAATCTGGTGCACGGCACCTTTAGAAGCACAATAGGCCATCACACCTGCGGCACCGACTTCACCCCAGATCGAACCGAAGTTGACGATTGCCCCGCTGCCTTGTTCCTTCATGACGGCCACTGCGGCACGGCTCATGTAGAAGACCCCGTTGACGTTGACGTTCATGATCCGCTGCCATTGTTCGTCCGTCGTGCCAGGGCCATCGGCACGTACGATGATACCGGCGGCGTTCACCAGGATGTCGAGGCGACCGTAACGTTCCACGGCCGTGGCGACGGCCTGTTGACAGAACGAGGAGTCGCTGACATCACCAACCAGAGGCGGGTCGGCAGAGATATCCGAGGCGACCTGTACGGCCAGGTCAGCATTGCGATCGACAACCAGAACCCTGGCACCGGCAGCGCTGAATTCCCTTGCCGTCGCAGCCCCCATGCCTGATGCGGCCCCTGTGACCAGAGCAACCTTATCCGCAAAATCCATCATTTTGTCTCTTTCCAGATTATGGCAAAATCAGGTCATAGAACTTTACTCACCGAGATATGCGTTGATAATCCGCTCGTCATTTTTGAGCACTTCGGCTTCATCGTGCATGACAATCTCACCGGTCTCGACGACATAGCCGTAGTCGGCGACCCCCAAGGCCATCTTGGCATTCTGCTCCACCAAAAGGATAGTGATCCCCTCTTCATTGAGTCTTTTGACAACCTTCATAATGTCCTTGACCAGGAAAGGGGCCAACCCCATCGAAGGCTCATCGAGCAGCACCAGCTTCTGCCCGATCATCAGGGCACGGCCCATCGCCAGCATCTGCTGCTCGCCACCGGACAAAAGGCCCGCGTCTCGGTGACGTCTTTCGCCGAGGACCGGGAAGAGCTCGTAAACATGATCCATGCGCTTTTTGCGCTCTGCATCGTCCTTGAGGGTGAATGAGCCCAGCTCGAGGTTCTCTTGAATCGTCATCCCCTTGAAAATCCGCCGCCCCTCCGGGACGTGGATCAGACCGCGTTTGACAATATCGTGAGCGGGTTTGCCGAAGATGTTTTCGCCCATGAATTCGATCTTGCCGCCAGTCGGTTTGAGCAGTCCGGAAATGCACTTCATGGTGGTACTCTTGCCAGCACCGTTGGCGCCGAGCAAGGTGACTATCTGACCGGACTTGACTTCCAGGCTGATCCCGCGCAAAGCATGAATATGGCCGTAATGAGCGTTCAGGTCTGTTATTTTCAGGACTACGTCTGACATTTCTAGTCGTCTTCCTTTCCGAGATAAGCCTCGATCACCTTCGGATCATTCTTCACTTCTTCCGGAAGGCCCTGCGCGATATTCTGGCCATAGTCGATGACGTAAATATATTCTGAGACCTTCATGACCAGGCCCATATCATGTTCGATCAGCAGGACAGTGATTCCAAGCTCATCGCGAATCCGTCTGATGAGTTGAATCAACTGCTGTTTTTCATCGTAATTGAGGCCCGCGGCCGGCTCATCCAACAGCAGGAACTTTGGTTTTGTGGCCAGGGCGCGAGCCCATTCGACACGCCTCTGGTCACCGTAAGCCAGGTTTGACGCATTGCGATTTTTCTGCTCCAGAATGCCGACGAAATCAAGGCACTTTTCGCAGTGCTCGGTGATTTCCCGCTCTTCTTTTCGCTGCCCCGGCGAACGCAGAACCGAGCCGAAAAAACCGACATGTGAGCGGCAATGCATACCGGCTTTCACATTGTCTATCACCGACATGTTCTTAAACAGTCTCAGATTCTGGAAAGTTCTGGCCATACCTGCCTGAGTGATCGTATGCGGCTTCTTGCGCATGATCGACTTGCCGCGAAAGTTGATAGCGCCGGAATTGGGCTGGTAGAAGCCAGTAATCGAATTGAATATTGATGTTTTCCCGGCGCCGTTCGGACCGATCAGACTCATGATCGAGCCTTCCTCAATTGTCATGTTCATCGAATCGATGACCTTGAGGCCGCCAAACTGTAATACAATATCCTTAACTTCCAGAAGGGACATCACTTCTCTCCTGTTACACTCTTGATGAATCTCTAGCCAAGCCGCTCGGGCCAGATGCCTTGCGGACGCTTCAGCATCAGTATCAGCATAATGAGGGCAAACGCCAGCAGGCGCATATCACCGACAAAACGGAATATCTCGGGAAAAAGGACCAAAACAAAGGCACCGCAGATGACACCCGGGATTTTTCCCATACCGCCGATAACCACGCCAAGCAGGATCAGGATCGATTGGGTGAACATGAATGTCTCGGGAGAGATGGCCGTCATCTTGACGGCAAAGAAACTCCCAGCAACGCCACCAAAGACAGCACCGATGACGTAAGCGGCCAGCTTGACCCGGACCCGGTTAATACCCATCGCCTCGGCAGCATCCTCATCTTCACGAACATATTGCCAGGCCCTGCCTAGTCGAGAATACTGCAATCGATAGCTGATAAAGATCGCCAGAAAAGCCAGGATGAGGAAGGCGTAGTAGTAGTGAATGTTGCCGTTCATTTCGATGCCGAAGAAAGATGGTCTCTCAATACCGAAGATGCCGCCGGACCCGCCGGTAATTTTCAGGTTTCTCGCCGTAATCCGGACGATCTCACCGAAACCTAGCGTCACGATTGCCAGGTAGTCACTCCTGAGTCGCAACGTTGGTCCGCCGATTATCACACCTGACACTGCCGAGAAAAGTATCGCGAACGGGATGGTCAACCAGAAGTTCATGCCGAAGTTAGAAGTCAGTATTGCTGTGGTATAGGCTCCGACCGCAAAAAAGGCCGCGTAACCGAGATCAAGCAGGCCCGCATAGCCGACGACTATATTCAAGCCCAGGCAGACAACAACGTAGAAGAACACATCTGAAAAAGTGTTCATTACATAGTTATTGGCCACCACCGGCATGGCGATCACAATAAAGGCCAGAAACGCGTAGACCTGGGTCATTTTTTTCTTGTTCTTTTCCAGCACGGCTACATCCTCTCAATCTCGGTCTTGCCCAGCAGACCGGTCGGTTTGAAAAGAAGCAGGAGGATCAGGATTCCGAAGGCGAACACATCTTTCCATTCAGAACCGATGAAGGGTAACTGGGTGCCAAACGCTTCCAGCAGACCGAGGATCAGTCCACCGAGAACCGCGCCAGGGATGCTGCCGATCCCGCCGATAACAGCAGCGGTAAAAGCTTTCAGACCGATCAGGAAACCCATGAAGAAATGGATACTGCCGTAATAGACGCCGGCCATGACTCCAGCCGCACAGGCCAGTGCGGAACCGACGAAAAAGGTCAAGGCTATGATGCTGGTGACATTGATGCCCATCAGGCGGCAGGCGTCCTGGTCAATGGCGATCGCCCGCATCGCCTTGCCGAGCATGGTCCTGCTGATAAAGAAATGCAGCACCGTCATCAAAATGGCAGTCGAAGAGACAAGGATAATTTGCGTGTACGTGATAAAGACGTTGCCGAATTCGACGCCTTCATAGCCCAGATCGACGGGAAAGGCCTTGTACTCGCCACTCGTCGATGCCATGACGAAGTTATAAAGCACCATGGAGACGGCCAGAGCCGTGATCAGGATCGACAGCCGCGGGGCACTCAACATAGGCACATACGCCACGCGCTGGATCAATACGCCGAGCAGGCCCACCAGGATCATACTGATAATCATGGCGACTAGAATACCGGCCCAGCCGGCGCCCAGGAAAGGACTCAGCAGGCCCAGCAGAATCAGCCCGACAAAGGATCCGACCATGTAGACATCACCATGGGCAAAATTGAGCAGTTTGATTATTCCGTAGACCATCGAATAGCCCAATGCGACCAGACTGTAGAAAGATCCGAGGATCAAACCGTTCACTAGTTGCTGAAAGAAAATATCCAGTGTTGACACTACTCTTATCCCTTCTTAGGACTCATCGTTCGTACTGAGCCACATTTGGCCGTCGCGGACAGCGAAAGATTTAAACGACGGCCCGGTAAAATACGCAACACGGTTATGGTTGTAGGAAGGTATCCAGGCGCATGAACAAACAGGGTACGGCACCCTGCTGCGGCATTTGCCGCAGCAGGGGTGTTACGATCGAAAAGAGTTAGCTTATTTGTTAAGCTGCCACTTCTGGCCGTCGACCTTGAGGACGACGAAGTTACTGCGAGCCAGTGTCAGCTTGTCAGTGAAGGAGATCGGACCAGCGATCCCTTCGTAGTTGTCGGTAGCTTTCAGAGCCTTGGCGACTGCAGCCTTGTCAAAAGACCCGGCGCGCTTGACAGCATCCGCGTAAAGCATCATGCCATCATAGGAGAGAGTAGAGTAAGGCCCAGGCGCGACGCCGTACTTCTTCGTGAAGTTTGCGGCAAAATCCTTGGCGGCTGGCAAGTAATCGACAATCGGGTTGGAGAAGCAGTAGACGCCTTCAGCAGCACGACCGGCAATCTCAATCAGCTTCGGCGAGTTGGAGCCGTCACCGATGGCAATTGTACCACGGTAGCCGGCCTGGCGAAGCTGCTTGATCAGCAGCGCGCCTTCTGCGTAATAGGCCGTCCAGAAGATCGCATCGGGGTTCTTCGACTTGAGGGTTGTAACTAGGGAGGAGAAGTCCTGCTCACCCTTGTTAACCACTTCGTATGCAACAACCTGGTTGCCTTTTTCTTCCCACTTGGCCCTAGAAATCTTGGCGAGGTCTTCGGAGTAAGCTTCACCCATGTGGATAACAGCGATGCTCTTTACGCCGAGGGACTCGAAGAGGCCAACAGCGGTGTCAGCCTGTGCATCACCAGTTGAGTTGATCATGAAGCCGATGCCGGGGTTGGCGCCGACCAGGGCCGTGGAATTGGACGCGGTGATCACGAAAGGAACCTTGGCTTCGCCGTATAGAGCGAGAGTCGGCAGGGTTGCGCTGGAGCAGTAACCGCCGACAACGCCGACGACACCTTCGGAAATCAGCTTGCTGGCAGCAGCAACAGCCTGCTGCGGGTCACAGGCATCATCACCGGTGGTGGTGACGATCGTTTTACCTAGCAGGCCTCCAGCTGCGTTGATTTCGTCAACGGCCAGCTTAATAGCACTCTCCATATCCTTGC
>JAFDBW010000132.1 GCA_019313105.1 Deltaproteobacteria bacterium
CCAGGGAGGCTCCTACGGTGCTTAAATTGACCAGTCTCGCGGTTCTCTTGTCATTATTATAATACATCTCTATGGGCAGGCCGTCAGGGATTTCCAGGCGGTAGTTGCTTCTTGCACCGATCAACAGTTCCTGCAGGGTGGTATGAAATTTATTGATACTGCTGCGAGTCGTTTTCGATACGGTTTCACTCCCCTCGATCACCTGCATTTCCTTCTCGACCTCTCCGAGCAGCTTCTGGAAACGAGAGATCCGGTTAAGAAGGTCATCCCGGTGCATGGTGAACCCTTCTGTTGCAACAAAGACATCCTTGACTGCGACATCCACTTTGCAATGATCACATCCAATTGACGACAACTCGGCGAGATAAGGAGATTTAATGACTTCTCTGCACTCTTGGCAATGCATCTGTAGCATATCTTTTTACCTATCGAAAGGGGCCTTTTTAGGCGTAATGACTGGTTTACGAGGGCGATTAACCTGACCGTGCGTTGAAATAGTCCGGGGCTGAAAGTCCTTGTCTAGCTAATTAATATATCAACGTCGCTGCTGTTGCAACGAAATTAAAAGTGTGTTGCCTTAGTTTAACCAGAGCTAAATTTGCTTGAAAAAATCTGCAATATTACCTTGGCAATCCTTGCCGCGGGGCCGGTGCATTATCAAGGATATAGTTCCATATACAGTTCTGGGTGTTTTCGTCGATGGCTATAAACGTTGCCCCGATAACGGTGTGATGCGGGCTATTGTTGTCTGCCTGTTCCCGGGTCCAGACAATTCTGGCCCGGGTATATAAATGTTCAGAAAATACCGAAAAGGGAAACACAATATCAACCTCGGATTTTATCCGGGGGGGCTTGTCATATTCCAGCAACTCAATCGAAGCTCCTGCGGTACTTAAGTTTAATAATTTCCCTTTGCACGTTCTTTTGCCATCCATGATCTCAACATGTAAATCACCAGGGATTTCAATCCGGTAGCTGTTCCTGGCTCCGGCCAGTAACTCCTGGAGAGATGAGTAAAATTGTTCGAGGCTCTCAAGGCTTTTTGGTGAGACCTCTTTGTTGTTGGTCATCAAAAGCAGCTCTTTTTCAACCTCTCTCAGGAGTTTCTGGAAGCGGAAAGTCCGATTGAGAAAGTCTTCCCGATGCATAACGAAAGACTTCGTCGAAACAAAAACATCCTTGACCGGGATGGTGCTATTGCATTGATCACACTCAATCGTCGATAAATCAGCAAGAAATTGAGATTTGATAACTCCATCGCAATTTGGACAGTCCATCTGCAGCATATCTACACCCCCGATTGATCAAATGGAATGATAACAGAGCGTACGTTAACATATTGCCAATGAGGTTCAAGCATAAATGCACGTCAAGGGCGGGTTCTTGTTAATCACTCTTTATGACGGGCAAATCCCGATGCATAAATTCTTTAAAGAGGACCTGGTGAATTCTTCAACTCCGGATCGTCCGGCAATCGGGGCTCCGGATGTTGCTTATGCCTCAAAACTTTGCAGGGGCTCAGGAATGTATACATTTTTGAATGCCAGCTGATTGCGCAAGCCATCGGCGAGGCTCTCGGCAGAGTCGCCTTCACCATGAACGATGAAGGTCCGTTGTGGTTTCTTTTGCATTGCCCGTGCGAACTGAATCAGCCCATCCCGGTCAGCATGACCTGAAAAGCCGTCCAGCGACTCTAGCCGGGCGTTCACCTCGAACTCTTCACCGAAAATGCGGACGGTCCGTGCATTTTCGATGAGCTGGCGGCCGAGAGTATTGGGTGCCTGCCAGCTGGTCATCAGTATGGTGTTGCGCTGATCACCAATCCGGTTGCGCAGATGGTGGAGGATGCGTCCCCCCTCAAGCATGCCGCTCGAGCTGATGATCACCGCGGGAACTTTCAGGCTGTTGAGCGACTTGGATTGCTCAACAGACTGGGTGTACTTGAGCCGGCCGAAGCCAAAGGGGTTGTTGTCATCGTCGCTCAGCAGGAACTCACGAATTTCGGCATCGTAAACTTCCGGATGAAGGCGGAATATCTCCGTGGCCCGGGTGGCCAGGGGGCTGTCGACGAAGATAGGCAAATCGGGGATCAATCCGGCGGTGTGCAGTTTATGCAAGGCGTAGACGATCTGCTGAGTTCGTCCAACGGCAAAGGCCGGGATCAGAAGCGATCCGCCACGACTGACAGTTTGATTGACGATGCGTTCCAACTGCTTTTCCGATTCGGGGTACGGCGGGTGTGAACGGTTGCCGTAGGTGCTCTCCATGATCAGGATATCAGCGCCTTCGCTGATCGGGACGGGATCACGAATGATCGGGATATCCGGCCTGCCGATATCACCGCTGAACACAAGGCGTTGGCTGCGACCGGTCTCCCGGTCGTCAATCTCAAGAATGACGTGGGCGCTACCCAGCATGTGTCCGGCATCCACCAGGGTTAGCTCAACGCCGGCACAGATTGGGTGCCGGCGGTTGTAGCTTAACCCCACAAACTGCGTCATGCCATTCGCCACGTCTGCCTTGGTGTAGAGCGGCTCAAAGGGCCGCTGGCCGTTCCGCTTGCGTCGCCGGTTGACGTACTCCACATCCTTCTCCTGTATATGGGCGCTGTCCATGAGCATCACCGCGCACAAGTCACGGGTTGCCGATGTGCAGTAGATGTCGCCTGAGAAGCCATTTTTGACAAGACAGGGGATGCGACCAGAGTGATCGATATGTGCATGGGAGAGGACCAGGCAATCGATTTCGCTGCTGGGAAAAAATTCATTACGGTTGCGCTCGAACGCTTCCTTGCGCTTGCCCTGGAACAAGCCGCAGTCAAGCATGATTGTCTTGCCATTGACCTCGATAAGATGCTGTGAACCGGTGACTGTCCGGGCAGCGCCGTGAAAAGTGATTTTCATCTCTACTCCTCAGTGTGAAGCGTCCAAGATGTTTCCGCTGCTTGTTTGATGGTGTAACATACAGCCAGAGATGTAATTATACCCTGTATTGACAATGGCTCCCTCGAGAAAATGTGGCCTCTCTGCTTTCAGGGTGAGGCTGTCGCCGAGTGTTCAAGCAAACCACGGGCTCTCTGATGAGGAGGGGGCGCGGCAGCTTGGTGGCGATGCAAAACCCCGGCGACGGCTGCGACTTACTTCGTTTTAATTTAAGCACCGACATTTTTCTCCTGATCTTCGTGTAAAATAAAAATTGTCTGCAACCCATGCAAGTTGATTTCAATTCTCTCAGGGAAGTGCCATGTCAAATGTAGAAGAACGTTTCAGAAAAATGGTTGAAGACTCGCAGGATTGGTTTTGGGAGTTTGATGAGAACGCGAACTTTACCTATGTGAGTCCTGGAATCAGGAATTTACTGGGTTATGAACCCGAAGAGTTGATTGGTGTAAATGCCTTTGACTTGATGGACGCTGATGAGGCGCAGCGTGTGCGTAGGCATTTTGACCCGATCGCAAAAAAATACCTGCCATTTAAAAACCTGGAGAACGTAAATATTCACAAAGACGGGTATAAGGTTGTCATTGAATCGAGTGGGACTCCAATCTTTGACAAAGCAGGGCGGTTCCGCGGTTACCGGGGCATTGATCGCGACATCACTGAGCGCAAAGCGACTGAAGAAGCATTGCGTCAGAGCCAGGCTAACTTGTACGAAGCCAAGCATATGGCCAAAGTTGGTAGTTGGCAGTTTGATATCGAAAACAACCGATTGACCTGGTCAGATGAAACCTATCGAATCTTCGGCTTCAAGCCACAGTCCTTTGACGCTAACTACGAGGCATTTTTCGACGCCGTACATCCCGATGACCGTGCTTTGGTGAGTGACGCCTATTCCGGTTCCATCCGCCACGGGCAAAACGATTATGAAATTGAACACCGGATCATCAGGAAAGAGACCGGCGAGGTCCGCTACGTCCATGAAAAATGCAGACACGAACGAGATGCCAGTGGCAAAGCCGTCCAATCGATTGGCATGGTGCAGGACATCACCGAACGCAAAGTAACTGAAATGGCCTTGCTGGCGGCCACCCAGGCTGCCGAGGCTGCCAACCGTGCCAAGGGCCTGTTCCTGGCAAAAGTGAGCCACGAAATCCGCACTCCTTTAACGACGATTGTCGGTTTTGGTGAACTTTTGGAAGATGCCGAGTTGACATCCGAACATAGAAAATACCTTGCCGCAATCAATGCGGCCAGCAACACCCTGTCATTACTGATCAACGATATTCTCGACCTCTCGAAGATCGATGCAGGAGAGCTTGTCATCAGGCTGGAAGATGTTCACCTGCCCAACTTGATTGACAAACTGGCTAAAAGTCAAGAACTGCAAATCGCTAAACACAGCCTTTCATTGCATGTCAGTATCGACGCCGATGTCCCTGATTTACTGGTCGGTGACCCGTTGAGGATTCAGCAGGTTCTGCACAACCTGCTGGGCAACGCCATCAAGTTTACTGCTCAGGGGGCCATCAGCATCGATGTTTCCGTTTTAGAAGAAGGAGCCTCCAGAGTCCTTTTGGACATTTCTGTAACAGACACCGGGATCGGCATTGCTGCAGAGTTGCATGAACGGATATTTGAACCATTCGCCCAGGTTTTTGATGCAAACTCCCGCCATTATAGTGGCTCCGGGCTGGGGTTGTCGATCAGTCGCAGCCTTGCTGGGCTAATGGGTGGCACTGTCGAACTGGAGAGCCAGGTTGGCACCGGCAGCGCTTTCCATTTGCTCATTCCCTTGCAGAAAAAGACAGTCGACATCTCAGAGAAGCCTCTTCCAGAGATAGAGCCAATCTCAGGGAGTATGCCCGCTTTAAACATCCTGCTGGTCGAGGACAACCAAATCAACATCCAATTCATCAAGACGGTCTTGGAGAATCTTGGACACAAGGTTATGACTGCCGAAAATGGCAAGGTCGCCCTTGATTATTTGAACACAAACGTTTTCGACCTGGTCCTGATGGATATAGAGATGCCGGTGATAAATGGCATTGATACGTTAAAAACGCTCCGTGAACTGGAGCCGCTCAGCGGCAAACACCTGACAGTGATTGCCCTGACGGCTTACGCCCTGATGGGGGATCGGGAGAAATATCTGAAGATGGGGTTTGATGGTTTTCTGAAGAAGCCGTTTACAACAAGGGAGCTGGTGAATGAGCTGATACGGGTTGTGCCTGGTTGAAGTCTGATCCCGGCATCCGAACCAGCGACCCACGGCCCCGAAGCAGGACGGCCGCGCTCGGCTGCCCCGCCCATCGGTCCCCTCTCATGCCATGGGGGCATATCCTGAGAGACACCCTGTGAAGACACCAGCATTGCAGTGGATCGCACCGGTACCAATGGCTTGGCCGATATACTGAATATGGGCGAAAAAAAGCCCCAACCGGTTCAGGCTGGGGCTTGATGAACATTGACAAGGTCCGGTCAGGCGAGGTCGAAACGGTCAAGGTTCATGACCTTGTTCCAGGCCGCGACGAAGTCGTGCAGGAACTTCTCCTGTGAGTCCTCGCAACCATAGACTTCGGCGAGGGCCCGCAAGATCGAGTTCGAACCGAAGACCAGGTCGATGCGGCTGCCGGTCCACTTGAGTTCGCCCGTTGTACGATCGCGACCCTCGAACACGTCGCCGTCTTTCGAGGTCGGCTTCCAGGTGGTGCCCATATCGAGCAGGTTGGCGAAGAAGTCATTGGTCAGCGTCTCCGGCCGCTTGGTGAAGACACCGTGCGGGGCCTGCCCGTAGTTGGTATTCAGGACGCGCAGGCCG
>JAFDBW010000133.1 GCA_019313105.1 Deltaproteobacteria bacterium
ACCAGTCAGAGCAAAGATCGCGCATTTGCTGACCTTGCAGAGATGTGGGGCCTGTCCCTTCCCGTTGATCGTCACGACTACTGTAGCTACGCAAACGAACATGATCTGGCCTGCCTGGTGGGCAAGGACAGCCTCGAGACGTTGCGCAACATGAATCACCCCGCAATTCTGACGCTCTACGATGATGAGGGCGCGCCATTTCATGTTGTTTTAACAGGGCTGGAAGACGACAGCGCCCATTTCATCTCCGGCACGACACAACGCGAACTGGCCCTTTCAGCGATCACGTCACGTTGGTTCGGAGAATATCTCATCCTCTGGCAGGAACCACCTTTTCAAAACAAGCTTTTGCAGCCGGGGCAAAGAGGCGACTCGGTCATTTGGTTGGCGAACACTCTCCAACAGCTCAAACTCTATGAGGTGACCGGTCGCGAAGTGCGGCTCGAAGGAAGGCTCCTCGGCGCTTTCAAGCATTTCCAATTCAGTCACGGACTGGTTCCAGACGGAGTGCTCGGCCCGATATCTCTGATCCAGCTCAACAACGCAAACAAACTTCCCGGCCCTCGCCTAGCCAAGCAAGGAGAGAGTTGATGTCCTTTATCCTTGAAGCCCTCAAGAAATCGGAGCAGCAACGCCAGCAAAATGCTGCCTCGCCCAAGCAAGTAGGAGCCAGGAGGCTTTCGCTTCACCCGCGTAATTCTCGCCACCGGCCTTACTGGCTTCTCGTCACAACAGTTTTGCTGCTGCTCATGTTAGGTGGCTGGTGGCATTTTAGCGCGTCAGGACCCAATCAGGGGGACCTCCCTGTCGTTGAGCGGGTTGAGAGCCCACCTCCTGCCAAAAACCGACTCGACTCGCCCAAGCCTGCTGTCATTGCGGAACCAGACAATAGTCCCAAAGTGGTGGAATCGGCGACTGGGGTTGCCGGGCAGGCTGACGTCCAGCCCGTTGAGCCGGTTTTGCAGCCCAGAGCTGTTGTTGAAACAGCACCGGTGCCGCGATCCTTTATCCGGACGGCCACTTCAGGGAAGAAAGCCCCCTCCGCCAGCATGACGCAATCGGGTACCATCATAGCTGAAGGACTCACACCACAGAAAGAATCCTCCACTCTGCCTCTCTACACGGATTTGTCCACGGGATTACGTGAGAGAATGCCGCGCCTGGACATGAGCATGCATTTCTATACCTCAGTTTCTGAACGCCGTCTGGTGAGAATTAACAACCGCCTGCTACGTGAAGGAGATTGGGTGAGCGGGGAAGTGGAGATTGTTGAAATTACGCCGACCGGAGTGATCCTTGATTTTCTGGGAAAGGACTTCAAATTAAGCAGTGCGAACTAGAAAACAATGGTGACGGCCTAACTATAGCTTAAAATTGTTTTCTTAAAGAGAATAAATGGGTATGGGGCCCTGCAAATTGTCCAGATTAAACTTTCGAAAGCGATTTCAATATGGCTGCCATGGCGATAACTTCCATCCAGAGGGTGTGGCACTTCACTGCGGCCATTGACAAAACAGCCTGGATCACCAAAGCTGCCTGAATAGCAACTGGGCACAGACTCTCGCCCACGCAGATCATGGCCACAACCATTTCCCTTTCATGCCCAATAGCTCATCTTTTGATTGGCTGCTTTGGCCCAAGGACTGTCAACTTATTGTTGTTGATATGACAGCAGCTCCTGGAGCCTTGAATTGAATACATTCCAAGTCCTGCTATGATTGCATACAACTGCAGACCCTAATATATACATAGATGAATTGCACTTTGAATTAACCTGCATGAGTTAGAAAGCACCGCTTTGCATAAGTTACTACTATTTTTGGGATTTGCATGAAGGGTTTGCAAGATGATCGAAAAATAATCAAAAGCTAGAAAAACTTGCTTTCGCTCATGATGGTCTTTATCATTCTTTTTGTACAAGTATTTAAAGTCTTTGATCTATAATGATTATTCTGGGTACATGTGATGGTGAATATTCTCCACAGCTTTTACAGACCGATCTGTTTGACCTTGCTCCTCTTTCTTGGTCTTGCCTGCGGGCACTTGGTCGATGTCGTCCTGCAGGTCAATCTGCGCCCGGAGGTTGACATTCAAACCACAATCGCAAAGAGTCCTGTTAGCAAGTCACGGCAAACCTCCGAAGCAGACCTGAACCTGATTCTGCAGAACAACATCTTCGACGCCAAAAACCGCTCCTCTTCTGTCGTGATGGGCCCAACACCAGGCACTTCTGCAACTGATTCTGCAGACAAAAAAGCCGCTCACACCGACTTAAAACTGCTCGGAACAGTGGTTGCCGATGAACGTTCTCTGGCGCTGCTCGCGGACAAAAAAGACATACAGGTCTACCATTTAAATGACGAGCTCCCCGGAGGAGGGACCTTGGAGCAGGTTGAACGCAGCCAGGTTAAGATCCGCAACCGTGATCAAAGCCTGACGACTCTCATGCTACACGAACAGGGTCCCACCTCATCTGCTGGCAGAAACCGCTCTCAAGCAGACAAGGTCTCTACGAATCAAGATCTCGATAGCCAAGGGACAATCAGGGAAGTCGGTGAAAACCGCTGGGTTGTCTCCAGCAGCATGGTCGAATCGGTCCGTGATAATTTTGCCACACAGATGCGTTTAGCCGAGATGCAACCGCGCCTGGTGAACGGCAAAACAGATGGCTTTTTGGTTAGACGCATTTATCCCCGCTCGATCCTAGCCAAGATGGGGTTGCAAAGAAATGACGTTGTTCTTGATGTCAATAACATCAAGCTCGACAGCCCGGAAAAGGCGATGCAAGTTTTTCAGCAGTTACGTGAAGCACGTCAAATCAGCATTGCTGTCGAGCGCAACAGTCAACCCATGAGTTTTGTCTATGAAATCGAATAGGAGATTTTTGATGAGAGTGTCAAATGTTTGGCGAATTTTTCTATGGACAGCTTTTCTGTTCTTATCACTCGCGCCCCTCCAACTCTCGGCACTGGCTCAGACACAACCAGCCAAAGAAGGACGTATCACCCTCGATTTCAAAGATGTTGAGTTGACGGCCCTGATTCAGACGATCAGCGAACTAACCGGAGAAAACTTCATCTACGATGATTCTGTGAAAGGCAAGGTGACGATCATCTCTCCGGGCAGTATGACCCTGGACGAAGCTTATCAGCTTTTTCACACGGTCCTCAATGTAAAGGGCTATACGGTTGTCCCCTCTGGAGAGATCAACAAGATCGTTCCCTTGAAAGACGCCAAGGTATCCAACCTGCCGATCGTTGTCAACGGGAAGGGCAAGACGGGCGAGCAGTTCATCACCCGTGTTTTTCAACTTAAGCACATCGATGCAACGGTCATCGGCCCAACCGTTCTGATCCCACTGATGCCGAGCACTGCCAATGTCGCGGCCTATGCGCCGAGCAACAGCCTGATTATTACCGATACAGCTTCGAATATCGAGCGACTGGCCAAGATTATTGACGAGTTGGATCAACCGGACACCTATGGAGATATGGAGATCATTCCGCTTGAGAACTCCAGTGCCGACGAACTCGCTAAAATTCTCAACGAGGTTATGACCCAGCCACCGGCAGCTCCCAATCGAAGGCGGGCGAATGGCGCTGGTGCCGGAAATCAGCAGGACCCCAAGATCATCCCATACCCTGTGGGGCGTGTGCTGATCGTTCTGGCCGGTAGCGATGATATGGCTGTTATCAAAAAGATTGTCGCCAGGCTTGACCAGGAGGTTGTAGGCCCCCGCTCCAATATCAACCTCTTCTACCTGGAGAACGCCGACGCGGTCACCCTGGCTGCGACCCTCAACGAGATTCTCACTGGCATCAAATCTGAAGCCCGGGCAGCCCAAAATGGCGAGACGGGCAAGCCTCTGTCCATCGGGCCAGTGACCATTACGGCAGATAAGCCAACCAACTCACTGATCATCAATGCCAATCCGGACGATTACAGAACGATCTCGGATATTATCACCAAGCTCGATATCAAGCGCAAGCAGGTCTATGTCGAGGTACTAATTCTGGAACTCTCCATGGACGCGACCCAGCGGCTCGGCGTTTCTCTGCAGGGCGCTATAGATGTCGGCAACGACAGTGCGATTATAGCTAGAACCAACCAGCAGAGCAGTCTTTCTGATGCCATCTCCAATGGAGCCGGCCTGCTTGGCGCGGCGGTCGATGGCTTGCTGGCCGGCGGATTTTTTAACCCGATCACCATCACCGGACCTGATGGCAACGAGATCACCGTGCCATCGCTTTCGGTGCTGATTGACGTTTCGAAAACCGACAGCGATGTTAACCTGCTGTCGGCGCCGCGACTGCTCACCTCCGACAACGAAGAGGCCGAAATCATCGTCGGTTCCAACGTGCCGATCATCACCGGGCGTCTGACCGATAGCGGCTCCGACGGACTGGCCCAGAGCGTCTCTGTGGAACGCCAGGATGTTGCCCTGGTCCTGCGTTTTACGCCACAGATTACCGAAGGCGACCTGGTCCGCCTGAATGTCTACCAGGAAATCACCGATATCGCTCCGGCCACTCTGGCCTTGGTTGCCAGTGTCGGTAGTGCAAGCGAGGTCGGTCCGACTTTCACCAAGCGGGTCTTGCGCAATACGGTTCTGGTTGAAAACAAAAGGACTGTGGTACTCGGCGGTCTGATCGATACCAATGTCACCGAATCGGTGACCAAGGTGCCTATTCTGGGTGACATTCCCGGCCTCGGCTGGCTGTTCAAACGCACTTCAACTCAGGAAGAAAAGACCAACCTGCTGATCTTCATAAACCCAACCATCATCAAGGACGCCGAGGACCTTGAACGGGTGACCGGACGCAACCGCACGGCAGCCAAAGGTTTCCTCACCGACAAAGTCATTAACGCTGTGCCGGAAAACTTCTTCGGTGAACTTGGGACGGAAGAGACAGCCTTGCCAGAGAATCAAACGGCAGTGGAGCCACCCGATGCACCCGATGCTCCCGATGTACCTGATGCGAGTCAATCAGACAACTCGGCTGCAAGGGAACCGTAAAGCGATATTCCATTGGGAGCTCAGCGACAGCAACACCATTCGGACAACGAATGACTCTCACTCATCCCGGGAAGCAACTCAGCATGCATAACTGGCGGCGTATCGGTGAAATACTGCAACAGGACTTCGAGGTTGCTCAGCAGCGGATCGACGCGGCGCTGACAGAGCAGGAACAGAGTGGCGACCGTCTCGGCCAGATTCTCATCAAAAAGAAGGCCTTGGACAGCTTGACACTGGCCAAGGCCCTGGCGTTACAGTTCGAACTGTCCTGTCTGGAGACGATTCCCGAAGAATCCGCTGTTGAGGATCTGCTCGACCTGATTCCTATCGGCTTTGCCAAAGAATACCGCATTTACCCTCTGTCACGGCAAAACGGCCGGCTGCAGGTGGCAGTAGCCGACCCCATGGACTCCCGTCCGCTAAACGATCTGAGCACTCTGACCGGGGAGGACATTGAACCCTGCGTCGCGACACCAGAAGAAATCCTGCGCGCCATCAATCGCGGCTATGAAAAACAGGCCGGAGACTCCAGCGAGGTCATCGAGGAAATCGAGGAGAAGACTTCCGGTGACCTGGTCCGTGATCTGGAACCGGCGGACCTGATCGATGCCTCGGACGAGGCGCCAATCATCCGTTTTGTCAACAGCCTGATCACCCAGGGTTACAAAGAGCGCGCCAGCGATATACACATTGAGCCGTTCGAGCGGGATCTCGTCGTTCGTTATCGTATCGACGGTATTCTTTATGAAGTGCTCCGTCCACCGCTGAAGGCCCACTCAGGAATTGTTTCCCGCATCAAGATCATGTCCCAACTGAATATTGCCGAAAAAAGGCTGCCACAGGATGGCCGGTTCCGGGTGCGGGTAGCCGGGCGCGATATAGATATTCGCGTTTCAACCCTGCCAACAGCTTTTGGTGAACGGGTGGTATTACGCCTGCTCGATAAAACCTCGAACATTCTTTCCCTAGAGGAAATTGGTCTGGGCAGCATTCTGCTAAACCAGTTCGAGAGGATGATCAACAAAAATCACGGTATTTTCCTGGTAACCGGCCCCACCGGCTCCGGCAAAACCACCACTTTGTACGCGGCTTTGACCCGCTTGAAAAAAAAAAAAAAAAACATTA
>JAFDBW010000134.1 GCA_019313105.1 Deltaproteobacteria bacterium
CAACTGAGATTCATTAAGCCGAATACCGGTCAGATCTACTGCATCCCTAATGCACCTGGACCTGTTCTCCAGCGGCAAAAGTTCCCACTATATCCGGTTCAACAAGCAGCGCCAGTACGACAGAGGTCAACCTTCTGGGGCGATGGTCAAGCCCCGCATCCTCCAGGGCCTCTTTCAACCCCTGGTAGACCGCTTCGAAGAGATTCTTTTGAAACAGGTTCATCTCGATACTCGGCTGACCATTGAGGGGCGCCATTGCGATAGCTTCACGACAGTTGGAAGAATTCGTCGAGGTGATGGCTCGGCAGAGCAACGGCCGGACCTTGTGAATCACGCACAGGCCTTTCTGATCAAGGAATGCACAAGGTTCGCGCAGAAACAGCCGTTCTTCATCATCGAGCCAACGGGTTTTGATCCGCAATTCATGCAGCCGTGCCCGGATTTTCTCCAGTTGCTCTTCCCCGAAAACTTTTTGCAGATACCAAAAGATCGTTATCGCTTCTGGAATGAGCACTGAGACGTTCAGCACGCAGCAGGCACCGCAACCCGGGCCGCAGGCGACCCTGGTCATCTCAGAAGGAACACCAAACCGCAACAGATCTCTCTCCGCAGCAACCGTCAGCAGGTGCATGCGACCGGAGATGTCCGCAGCGTTCCCGCCGGAGCAAACCAACGACCTGAATACTCTGCGGACCTGGCGAGCGTATGTGGTAGAGTCAAACGGTTCTGACATGTTATCTCTAGGTGAGGGATTGCACCCGATGTTCAGACGAATCATAAATATACTCTATAAGTCGCAAACTGTCACATCTACGCGGTGGGTGACAGGTACGGTAGAATGTATTAGTGTTTAAGAGTCTACGATTGCAACTCGCCATTCAGATGACAGTTTGATCAGGCGAACCTCTTAAGGAGCGAAACATGTGGCGCACTACTGTTTGTGTTATTCTCGCGCTAGCCTTGTCCTCACATGTTCAGGCAAAGCCGGATAAAGACAAACCACACAAAACAAACCGTCACTCAACCACTGAACAGGCCGATCTGAAGAGTGGCGTGACGTTCAGTCCTGCAGAACGCAACCTGATTCGCGCTCAGCTACTCGAGGAGAAACGTACGATGAGGCGACAGCAGAAGCCGTTGCCACCCGGATTGCAGAAGAAAATGGCCCGTGGCAGGTCATTGCCACCAGGGTGGCAGAAAAAGGTCGAACCGGGCCATAGCCTTGATTACCAGCTCTATCGCCAGGGCGAGAGCCTGCCGGACATCCTTCTGAGGCGCCTGCCACCGCCTCCGGTCGGGTCAGAGATCATCCGGGTTGACGACAAAATCATCCGTCTGGATTCAACGACCCGCACCATTCTGGACGTTTTTGATCTGGTGCCGGCGCGTTGACATGGGAACCCAGGATATGCAGCAGAATACTCACACACCCCTTATCGGCTACCTCCTCTGGCTGTTCGGCTTTACCGGCGCGCACCGCTTCTACTATGGTCGGCCGGTGTCCGGGACAATCTACTTCTTTACCCTGGGACTCTTTCTGATCGGCTGGCTGGTCGATCTTTTCCTGATCCCCGGTATGGACCGCGACGCCGACCTGCGCTTCACCTCGGGACCACTCGACTACAATGTCGCCTGGATATTACTGACCTTCCTCGGCCTGTTCGGTGTGCACCGCATGTACATGGGCAAATGGCTGACCGGCATCCTCTACCTCCTTACCGGCGGCCTGCTCGGTGTCGGCTACATCTATGATTACTGGACGCTCAATGACCAGTTGTCCGAACTCAATTGATCAACAGATTACGGAGCAGACAATGATTACGCACATAGTTTTCTTCAAATTCAAGCCGGAGACGACTTCGGCCGAGATTCAACAGCTTGCAGACGGACTGGGCGAACTGCCGCAAAAGATCGAGGAGATTCGGGAGTTCCGATTCGGTCCCGATATGATTCGTTCCGAACGGTCTTACGACTTCGGCCTGGTCTCAAGCTTCGACGACCTTGACGCCCTGCAACGTTACCAGGTCCATCCTGATCACCAGAAGGTCGTGGCCCACGTCAAGGCAATTTCCTCGAGTGTCGTTGCCGTTGATTTCGCAGGCTGACCAACACACATGACGGCCGCAAACCGTGAAGGCGTCATCAAGTTTCAGCTCGACTTCGCAGATGGGCCGGCACCAGCCGCAGAACTGCTGATCGAATTGAATGAATGGCGGGCCGTTTTCAGAAAACATGGCCTGCTCGGACAGGACCCGCAACGTTACGAGGGTTACGGCTACGGCAACCTGAGTCGACGCCTGCCAGGACAGGACGGCGACGTATTCTTGATCACCGGGACCCAGACCGGTCATCTGCAGGCCTTGCGTCCGGAAGATTATGCAACCGTCCTCGAATGTGATCCGGTGACGAACCACCTCAAAGCAATCGGCCAGATCAAGCCGTCCTCGGAAGCCCTCTCGCACGGTGCCCTTTACCAGTGTGACCCGGACATTCTCTGGGTCATGCACCTGCACAGCCCGGACATTTTCAGACAACGAATCAGGCTCAACCTGCCCTGCACTCAGTCGGACGCTGACTATGGTACGCCGGAAATGGCGGCAGAGATTCTTAAGCTGGCTCAATGCGGCAACAGGAATGGCCCCGGACTGCTGGTTATGGCGGGACACCAGGATGGCATCCTGGCTTACGGCTGTTCAGCACAGACAACCGGCAAACGTGTTATCGACACTCTTACCCGCGCTCTGCAGACCCGTTAGCAATCCTGAATACATCTGTTTTTATACCGTTTAACGGCAGCTCTATATTTTTCTTGCATTCCGGATTAAATATCTGCCATTATTGGCGTCCTCTAAGATTAAAACCAAAACTTAGGAGCTGATCATGACCCTGCAAATTCGCTACGAATGCCCGGAATGCCATCAGACCCTGTCTCTCAACTTCCAGGATTTTGCACCCGGCAAGCGTCAGATCTGCGTGACCTGCCAGACACCTGGACGCATAACCAAAACCGGCCTTGAACAATTCACCCAGGATTTGCGCCAGTACTTTCAAGCCTGACTCTTTCGTCACCGCTCCGCACACGCCTTGATAATTCACGACACCCAAAGGTGTCGTGAATTATTCTGTCACAGCCCTGTTGCAGGCTCCTTGAGGGACTGCTATCTTTGTTTGTCACGTATCTATTGCTCACGGAGTCTGCCATGACCGCCTTACCTGACCTGATCTGGCTCGCTATCGCTCTGATCATCGGCTTTATCCTGGGATTCATTCCGGCCATCCTGCTGGCCAGAAGCCGTACCGAAGCAGCACGACAGACAGGTCGCCAAGAACTCGCTACGGACCTGGCTATCCTTGAAGAGCGCCTTGCCAGCCGAGATTCGCGTCTGCAGCAGCTTGAAACGGACATCGCGGAGAAAGACGCCAAGCTTGATGAACTGACCCGGTTGCTCACCGGGCTCGAACGGGACAAGTCACGCCTGGCCGCCGAGCTTCAGGAGCAGGCGAAGAGCGCCGATGAAAAACTGCAGGTGCTCAACGATGCCAAAGAAGAGCTGCAGAGCCAGTTCGAAAACCTCGCCAACCGGATCTTCGAAGCCAAAACAAAATCTTTCGCCGAACAGAGCCGGGTTAATCTCGACACGATTCTGACCCCTTTCAAAGAGAAAATCAGCGAATTTGAAAAACAGGTCAACCAGGCCTATGCCAGCGAGGGCAAGGAGCGCCACTCACTGATCAAGGAAGTCCAGCGTCTCCAGGAGTTGAATCAGAAGCTCGGTGAGGACGCCGAGAACCTGACCAAGGCCCTGAAAGGCGATACCAAGGCCCAAGGGACCTGGGGAGAGATTATCCTGGAAAGGATTCTCGAGGAGTCGGGCCTCCGCAAAGGGATTGAGTACGACTCACAGGGCGGGTTCAGAGACGCCGATGGCAAACTCCTGAAACCGGACGTGATCATCCACCTGCCGGAAGAAAAAGACATCATCATCGACTCCAAGGTCTCATTGGTCGCCTACGAAAAGTATGTCCGGGCTGAGAATGTCGAGGAGCGCGACCGCGCTGTCAGGGAGCATCTGGTCTCGATCAACGCCCACCTCAAGGGTCTCGAGTCGAAGAAGTATGATGAATTACCCGGGGTGAAGAGTCTCGACTTTGTCCTGATGTTCATACCGGTCGAAAGCGCCTTCATGCTGGCGATCGAAAAGGACAACGAGATTTTCCGCAAGGCGTTCGACCAGAGCATCATGATCGTCAGCCCGTCGACCCTGCTGGTGACCCTGAGAACGATCCAGAACATCTGGCGCTACGAACATCAGAACAAGAATGCGCTGGAGATAGCAGACCGGGCAGGAGCCCTGTATGATAAGTTTGTCGGCTTCGTCAACGATTTGGAACGGGTCGGCGACCAGATCGAGAACACCCGCAAGGCTTATGACGGGGCCCATAACAAGCTGGTCAGTGGCAAGGGTAATCTTATTGGGCGGGCACAGTCCCTGATTGGCCTCGGCGTGAAAAGCCGCAAGCAACTGCCTGCCACCGTCCTTCAGGAATCGGATTTGAACACACCTCTGGTTGGGCATGACGGACCAGACCAGGAAGATTGAACCGGCGGACCGCAGCCTCACACCTGCCAGGCCGGCTGATAGTAATCCTGGTTGAGATACTCTCCGCTACGCTCTCCTTGCAGCAGACCGTAAATCCGTGTGGCACGCAAATCCAGGCGCAGCATTTCCTCGGCAAGCTGCTGATATGCTGATCTGTTGCGATAGAACTTGCGCAGCGTATTGGTGGCCCTGGCCGGGTCGGCAATGATCGGCAGTTTTTTTCGCCGGCGTGCCCGCGCCAGGATTTTTCGTCCTCTTTCCGAGCTCCCCAAAAGACGCAGATAGAGTGGCCCGGTCTGTATAAATGTCTTCATTTCGACGGCCTTGACCTGCAGCAACACGTACATCAGGATTCTCTGGACACGGGTCAGAGTCCATTGCCTCGATTTGATCCCTGATACGAGCTCGTCAAAGCTGGCCGCTTTCAGGGCGGCGAGGTCCAATCGTCGGTCAATACCATCGTCCACCAGGTATATCTCATTCAACGTCTCCGACTCCTGCAGCATTTGGGACTGCAGGGCAACAAACAGTCGCACCGTGTCAAGGCTGCGTCCTGCCCGCAGGGCCTCATGCAGAATTTTCCGGCAAGGCTGTGGCAGCAGATACTCTATTTCCTCCCCCGCTTCGATCATCCTGCGCATCCCGGTAGCGCTGGCAATCTGAGACTTCACATCGGTATCATGATAGCCGGCGCCACGACGCTTGATCGTGTATGGCTGGATCCGGCTGTTGGTTCTGTACAGGGCCTTCAGGTACTCGATGCCGAGGATATTGTTGGGTGAATTCAGGATCTCTGCAGAGACTTCAGGCAGGAATCCGACCAGCACTTCCGATCGGGCAACCGGGTAATTGACACCGTCACGCAGGCGGGCTGCGGTCAGACTTTCGATCTCTTCCTGCCGCTCGACCAGAACCGTTGCGACCTTGTTCAGTTGGGCAAGATCGCCGGCTTCACTGCCAAAGCAGATAGAGTCAACCACACCGAGAGCATCCAGGGTTTGAACCGCCCCCATGGCAAAGTGCGGCGCGCTGTTGCAGGCGAACGCGAAGGGCAGTTCAAAGACCAGATCGACACCGGCAGCGAGGGCCATCTCGGTCCGCACCCACTTGTCGACCATGGCCGGTTCACCGCGCTGCAGGAAGTGGCCGCTCATGACGGCAACCGATGCCTCGGCACCGCTGACCCGCAGGCTTTCCCGCAGGTGATGCAGGTGCCCATTATGGAACGGATTGTATTCGGTAACCAGCCCGACAGCCCGCATAATTAATCCCGCCCCGAAAAGTGCGCATCAGTATGCAAAAAATATACATCGGTAATTTGCTGATTAGACTGATGAAATTCCATAAGCCACTGATTCATAAGGTAAATTTGAAAAAATTAACATTAGAATTGTTTGCCATCCCGTATAAAATATATATACTTTTTATTACAAAATGACGATAAAGCCATCCCTATCGTAAGGTAGGCGCGGAAATCCACGGGTCCGCCCCTCCTCCATAACCAGTACCGGACAGCCGGGTTGCCAAAAATTTTGGCCCCGGCTTGTTTTATTTTCCGGGGCGGAAAAAGCTTGGTCAAGCAAACCAGGTTAAACCCTTTACAATGGAGGAAAATATGGATGGGTTTCTTTTTATGGTCATTTTTGCTTTTCTACTGTTCGCTGTGATCCTGCCGATCGCCGGTTTTGTCATTGGGTTCTTCTTCTATTACGTCCTTCCTTATGCATTTGCCGCTGTGCTGGCCTCTTGCATTGCAGTTCTCGTCGGCGTCAACGTCGTATTCAGCTGGTGGATCTGGGTGGTCGGGCTTATCTGGGCCGCGGCCGTACACATCATCAGAATGAAGTTCCGTGAGCTTGGCGAAGATGTCGAGCACCACCATGCGGCACATGCGACCTTGCTTGCCGGATGGCCTTTACAGCGGCGCAGGAGTCAGCTTGAGGAATCCTGAACCGTTTCGTTTACTGAACCAGGCGCTCAACCGAAGGTACGGTTCTCCTGCTCCATGACTCGGATGAACGTCGTCCGCTTCGACAGCTCACGCAAAGCCGAGGCGCCGACATAAGTGCAGGTCGAGCGCAACCCGCCGAGGATATCCTTGACCGTATCGTCAATCGGGCCGCGGTAGGGGACCTCAACGGTCTTCCCCTCTGAGGCACGGTAATCGGCCACCATCCCGGCGTGTTTTTTCATGGCGGTATCCGAGCTCATGCCGTAGAAAAGCTTGTAGTGCTGGCCGTCACGCTGCACCAGCTGGCCGCCGCTTTCATCGTGGCCGGCCAACATCCCCCCCAGCATGACAAAATCCGCGCCACCGCCAAACGCCTTCGCTACATCCCCGGCAGCAGCGCAACCGCCGTCCGAGATGATTCGACCACCGAGACCGTGAGCGGCATCGGCACACTCGATAACGGCAGACAGCTGCGGGTAGCCGACCCCGGTCTTGACCCGGGTGGTACAGACCGAACCCGGGCCGATCCCAACCTTGACGATATCCGCACCTGACAGAAGCAGTTGCTCCACCATCTCGCCGGTGACAACGTTGCCGGCAATGATGGTTTTGTCAGGATAAGCCTGTCTTACCCTCTCAACGTATTCGGCGAACGATTCGGCGTAGCCATTGGCAACGTCGATACAGATGAAGTGTAATTCCGGATGCTGGAACATGATCTGTGCCAGTTTTTCAAAATCCTCATCCATAACCCCGATGCTGACCATGATTCTGGCAAAGATATCATCCCCCTTCTGCCGCTCGACAAAAGACTGCCACTCTCCCAGGCTGTAGTGCTTGTGAATCGCACAGAGCATCCGATGTTCGGCGAGCGCCTCGGCGACCTCGAAAGTCCCGACCGTATCCATATTGGCGGCGATAATCGGCACACCGCTC
>JAFDBW010000135.1 GCA_019313105.1 Deltaproteobacteria bacterium
AGGGGAGGTCATCCCCCAGTGGATGAAACAGATCGTCGCCGATCTCGCCATGAAAGATTGCACCTACGGCTATTGCGCCACCAAGGGCGTCCCGGAAACCCGCGCCTTTCTCGCCGAGATGACCAATCGCCGTGGCAAGGCCCAGGTTTCGCTCGGTGACATCATCTTTTTCAACGGCCTCGGCGACGCGATCCAGAAGGTTTACGGTCTGCTTAAGCGGGAGTCGCGCGTCATTGGCCCGACCCCGACCTACTCAACCCACTCTTCCGGTGAAGCGGCACATGCCGGGCAGAAGCCGGTCTGCTACAAGCTTGATCCGGACAACAACTGGTACCCGGACATGGACGACCTGCGGCTGTCGATCAAGTACAACCCGGCGATCTCGGGAATCCTGATCATCAATCCGGACAACCCGACCTGGGCGGTCTGGCCGGAGCGAATTCTCAAGGAGATGGTCGCCATTGCTAAAGAATTCGACCTGTTCATTATCGCCGATGAGATCTACCAGAACCTTGTCTACAATGGTCAAGCGACCAAGCCAATGTCCGACCTGGTCGGTGACGTCCCGGCAATCTCCATGAAAGGCATCAGTAAAGAGGTGCCATGGCCCGGCTCGCGCTGCGGGTGGATAGAAGTCTACAATGCCGACAAGGACCCGATGTTCAAACGCTACATCCAGAGCATCGTCGATTCGAAGATGGTCGAGGTCTGCTCGACGACCCTGCCGCAGAAAGCGATTCCGCTCATTCTCAGCCACCCTGAATACCAGGACTGGCTCGACATGCGGATCGCCCGCTACGAAAAGTTTTCCAATATCGCCTACGATATCCTGAAAAACGTTCCCGGGGTCAAGGTCAACCGGACCAATGGCGCATTCTACATGAGCGTCGCCTTCAAGGAGGGCGGCCTCAACAATCGACAGACTTTGCCAATTGAAATCCCCGAGGTGCGCGAACTGGTTGAAAATCTGGTCAATCAGCCCGGGGTCTCTCCGGATAAACGCTTCGTCTACTACCTACTCGCAGCAACCGGCATCTGCGTCGTGCCGTTGTCTTCGTTCTTTACTCCGCAGCAGGGCTTCCGGATTACCCTGTTGGAGCGTGACGAGGCGACCTTCACACGCATATTCGAGGAGATTGCCGCCAACATCACCAGATACATCGATTCGCACAGCGAATAGACCCGGGCAAAAGGCCGGCACGCAATGCCGGCCTTTTTGATATAATGGTTAAGTGTTGTTTTAATCTGTCAAGTGTAACACTGGACTGAACGAGACTGCACGACGCGCCCTGCGACAGCGGCCTTGCTTTTCAATGGAGCTTCCGACACCTGCATGCTGACCCCCAAACTGATAAACCGTGAAGCACCGATAACATCGCAAAAGCAACTGATTGACTACCTCGCAGCAGGCGCTCGCCCGGAGGCGGAATGGGGCATCGGCGCCGAGATGGAAAAACTTGTCCTCGATGCACGGACGGGCGCCGCCGCGGAATTTTCAAGAATCGAGGCGTTAATCGAAGCATTGGCCAAAACCGGCAGTTGGCGGGAGCTAAGGGAAAGCTCCCGGCTGGTCGGACTGCAGGGCGAGCATTCCTCGATAACAATTGAACCCGGCGGTCAGCTGGAGCTCTCCGGCCAGCTTTGTGCCGACCTGTTCTGCAACTGCAGTGATTTCTCCAAACATATCGTCAATGCCGTCGAGGCCTGCAGGAAATTGGACCTGGTCCTGCTCGGCCTCGGCACTCAGCCTTTCAGCTGCCTCGATGAGATCGAATGGGCGCCCAAGGCCCGCTATGAGATCATGGGCCCTTACATGTTGAAGACCGGCGACATGGGCCAGCGCATGATGAAACAAAGCGCCGGCCTGCAGGTCAACCTTGATTTCAGCGACGAGGCCGACTGCATGAGGAAACTGCGCCTCGCCCAGTGCCTTGCCCCGCTGCTTTACGGACTGTTCGCCAACTCACCGCTACTCGATGGTAAACCGAGTGGATTTCTGAGCACCCGTGGAGAGATCTGGTCGCGAACCGACCCCGACCGGACCGGCCTTCTGCCCTTCCTCGACAACCCTGACGCCGGTTTTTCCGACTACGTTGAGTACGCCCTCGACGTACCAATGTATTTCATTGTCCGTGACGGGATCTATCTGGACCTGACCCGGAACCGTTTCCGCTTCCGCGATTTCCTTGAAAAAGGTCACGCCGGACAGCATGCGACCATCGCAGACTGGGATCTGCACCTGTCAACGCTCTTTCCGGAGGTTCGTCTGCGGCCGCATGTCGAGGTGCGCTGTGCCGACAGCCTGCCGTCCCAGCTGATTCTTACGGTCGCCGCCCTGCTCAAAGGCCTTATGTACGACCGTGAGTCCTTTCAGGCCGCATGGGATGAATGCCGGCTGGACACCCTGGATGAGGTCCGTGACAGCTGCCGGAAAGCCTGGCGCCTGGGATTGCGAGCCCCTTGGAAAGACGGCACTTTGCAGGGGCTGGCAAGGACCTGCCTGGGCCTGGCCCGCGACGGGCTCGACCGCCAGCAGGTGCAACGCGGCCAGGAACGCAGCGAGAGCTGCTTCCTTGACGGCCTCGACGACCTGATCGAGGGCGGCCAGACGCTCGCCGAGCAACTGCTGCAGAATTGGCATGGCGATCGTCAGGAAAAATTCAAAAAGCTGGTCGGCCATTGCGGTTTCTTCGATGTTGCCAAGAACCGATCGGATGACGACTGTGCACATGCACAGTTCTCAGCTAGGGACTGACCGCAATTTTTTTACGCGAAACAACGTAGATTTATCGACTGGAGAAGAGTAGCCTGTGAACCATCAAAAGTTCGTTGTGGCAGGCGAACCGGCGAATCAAAACAAAATCTTCTTCACCTCCTCGCATATACAAGGCCGATCCGGATAATCCGGATCGGCCTTAGCGTTTTTTACAAAAGTCTTCAGCCCCCAGCCTACAGCCCCCGATTAAGGTACCGGCATGGTCCCGTGCGACTGCAGGAAGGTCAGGTAATGCCCGGGCAACCCGTGATGCAGGGCCCCCCGAATCAATCGGTTGAGATATTCCTCGCTCGGCTTCAGGCCGGAGCGGAACTTTGCCCCCCGGTAGATCGCGCAGGACAGCTCCCCCTGCGCCGTCTGCACAATCACCTGCTGGCGACGGTAACGGCCGCGCTCCTCAGTCTCGTACACATCCAGACCGGCCAGGCACGATTCCGGCACATCGTATACAACACCGTGAACGTGACTGCGGCGGTCATCCATCAGGTCAGCCTTGCCGGTATTATCGCCGCCCGGGACATGAAAGACCAGCCTGACATCCCGCACCTTGCCTGTCACAACCGGCTCAAAGCTGACGTTACGTTCCTTGAGAGTCTCTACGTCCATGTTCGCACCATAAGCGAAATAGTGCATTCCGACCTCCCTGTTTTTAAAAGTTGATGTGAGAATTGCTGTTCAGACCAAGCTCTCATTGTTGCTGACACCTGAGTAGAAAGGAACCATCCAGCAGGGTGACCTGTGCTGCCCCGCCCGAACCTGTACATGCCATTGTATCGCAGAATTTGCGCTTGTCTTGCCGGCGGCAGGTCAGTATAGTGGCCAATCAATAAAAACCGTTTGGATTAGGAGTTTTTCAATGCCACAGATCGACATGCAAAAAGCCCAGCGGGCTATCGACACCATCCGCCTGCTTTCCGCCGACATGGTGGAACAGGCCCAGTCAGGACACCCCGGCACACCGATGGAAGCCGCGCCGATTGCCTACCTGCTTTACCACCGGCACATGCGCTACAACCCGAAAAACCCGGACTGGGCAGGACGAGACCGCTTCGTCCTCTCCTGTGGCCATGCCTCGGCGCTCCTCTACAGCATGTTGCACCTGTCCGGCTACGGGCTCTCCCTGGATGACCTGAAAAACTTCCGCCAAATCGACAGCCCGACTGCAGGCCACCCGGAATTCGGCCACGCCCGCGGCATCGAAACCACCACCGGACCACTCGGCCAGGGGATCTCGGTCGGCGTCGGCATGGCAATGGGCGCCCGCTTCCTGCAGCAGCGCGTCAGCCCGGAGCTGTTCGATTACCGGATTTACGGTCTCTGTTCCGACGGCGACCTCATGGAAGGGGTTTCTGCCGAAACGGCTTCCCTCGCCGGCCATTTGCGACTGGGCAACCTGGTCTACCTGTATCTTGACAACAAGATCACCATCGAAGGCGACACCGACCTGGCTTTCAGCGAAGAGGTCGCCACCCGCTACCTCAGCTACGGCTGGCACGTCCAGCATGTCGAGGGGGAAAATATCCAGGACCTCGACCGGGCCATTGAAAAAGCCAAGCACTCGCCGCGCCCTTCACTGATCATCGCCCGCTCGCACATCGGCTTCGGCGCGCCGAACAAGCAGGACAGCCACGATGCCCACGGCGCGCCGCTCGGTGCCGATGAGCTCAAGCTGACCAAACAGTTCTTCGGTCGCGACCCGGAAGCGACCTTCGCCGTGCCGGCCGATGTCACAGAGCACATGGGCGAAGCCGTCAAACGCGGTACAGCCCTTGAGGAAGAGTGGCAAAAAGTTTTTGCCGCGGTCGCACAGCACAACGAGCCCTTGGCCGCCTGGCAGAAAGCCGCCGGCGGCGAGTTGCCGCAAGGCTGGGATGAGCTGCCGGATTTTGCCGCCGGAGAGAAGCTGGCGACCCGCCAGGCCAGCGGCAAGACCCTCAATGCCCTGGCCGCCAAGCTGCCTTTCCTGCTCGGCGGTTCAGCCGATCTCGGGCCGTCCAACAACACGACGCTCAACCAGGAGGAATCCTTTACCGCCTGCAGCGTCGGCCGCAACATCCACTTCGGCGTGCGCGAACACGGCATGGCTGCGATCATGAACGGCCTGGCCCATACACCGGGGCTGATTCCGTTCGGCGGCACGTTCATGATCTTTGCCGACTACATGCGCCCACCGATGCGCCTCGCCGCGATGATGGGGCTGCAGACGATTTACGTTTTGACCCATGACTCGATCGGCCTGGGCGAAGACGGCCCGACCCACCAGCCGATCGAGCAATTGCCGAACCTGCGCGCCGTCCCCAACCTCACCGTGATCCGTCCCTGCGATGCCAACGAGACGGTCGCAGCATGGCAGGCGGCGATCGCCAACCGCCAGGGACCAACCGCACTGATCCTGACCCGCCAGGGCCTGCCGACCCTCGACCGCAGCCAGTATGCTGCCGCCCAGGAGCTGCGCAAAGGCGGCTATGTGCTTGCCGGGGAACGGGGCGACCTGCAGGCCATCATCATCGCCAGCGGCTCGGAGATTCCCCTGGCGCTTGACGCCCGCGAGCAGCTGGAAAATCAAGGCATCGGTACCCGGGTCGTCTCCCTGCCCTGCTGGGAGCTGTTCGAGCAGCAGGACCAGGCCTACCGCGACCAGGTGCTGCCTGCCGCATGTCTGAACCGCGTCGCCGTCGAAACCGCCTCGCCCTTCGGCTGGGAACGTTACGTGGGCCTCAACGGCAAGACCATCGGCATGCAGAGTTACGGTGCCAGCGGCCCGGCCGGGCAGCTGATGGAGAAGTTCGGCTTTACCGTTGAGAATGTGGTCAACACCGTGAAAGAAATGATTTA
>JAFDBW010000136.1 GCA_019313105.1 Deltaproteobacteria bacterium
GATGGGTGTCGATGTCGGCCTCGGCACTGCCGGCGGCCTGCTCTCAGTTGGCCTGGTCATCGGGTTTTTGCGTTCGATTCACCCGACCTTCGGTCGCATGCCGAGTGCGGCCCGTTACGTCTTGATGGAGCTTGGCATGCTCTTCTTCATGAGCGCCATAGGCCTCAAGGCCGGCCGAGGTATCGTTGAAGCGCTGGAGCAGTCCGGCGTAGCACTGATCGCCGCAGGAATGCTGACCACCGTGATTCCGGTTTTGTTCAGCTACTTCTTCGGCCGCAAGGTTCTGAAAATCAAGCCTGTCTTGCTCCTCGGTGCACTCACCGGGGCGATGACCAGCGGCGCCTGCCTGAGTATCGTCAACAAGGAAGCCAGGAGCACGATCCCATCTCTTGGCTACACCGGCGCCTACGCCTTTGCCAACATTCTCCTTACCGTGGCGGGCAGCCTGATTCTGCTGATATAGCGACGCGGCTTGATCTCCATCGGCCCCTGACAAACACGTACTGGCCGCAAAATAAAAGACAAAAAAACGGCATCGTCGTGGTGTTGACCAATAAACATGGCCGACACTCCTCCGATGCCGTTAACTCAAGCTGCGTTGCGTTGACGTTGCCGCCGCGGTAAAAAAGGTCCCCAAGGTTACTTCAGCTCAGCATCGATCGCCTTCCGGAAGCCTGCGAGACTGCGGTCCTTGAGTTGTACTCCGTTGATATAAACGGCTGGCGTACCCCGGACACCGGAATCCGTCCCCAACTGCAAATCGGCAGCAATCTCCTGCTGCAGCGCCGGGTTTGCAATATCCGTATCGAAGCGCTCCATATTGAGACCGACGCTTGCGGCCAATTCCCGAATCTTCTCCTCGTTGAGCTGGTTGTAGTTGGCAAACAGCTGGTCATGCAACTGCCAGAACTTGCCCTGGTTGCGGGCAGCAATACTCGCAATTGCCGCCTGGCGGGCAAACTTGTGCATGTTCAGGGGGAAATGTTTGAATACAACGCGCACCTGGGTCGGATAGGTCTCCATAACTTTTTCAATCATCGGCACCAGGCGGGCACAGTAGGGACACTGGAAATCGTCAAACACCATGACGGTGACCGGAGCATCGACCGGGCCCTTGATCGCCGAATTGTTCACCGGCAGATCGTAAACGTTCGAGATCTCGACAAGCTGCAATTCATTTCTCTTGGCATTACCTAGATAAAGCCGTTGGCCATCGGGAGAGACCTCCAGCGTAGTCACATCGGGATCGGCCTGGAAACGCTCCTGAATCTGGCCGTCGGCAGAAAGGATCTGTACCGTTCCCCCTTCGAGCAGGACAAACAGGCGACCATCACTGACGCTCTGGGCAATGTCCAGCGGCGTCTTGCCGAGGGGCTGGCGTTTATTCAGTTCAACCTGCATCTCTGCACCAACCGATACGGCGGTCAGAATGAAACCAAGCATCAACAGGGCAACACGATATCTTCTTGTCATTACAACCTCTCTCTTCAGGATATATTCTGTCATGAAAATCTGTTTCATAGTAATTTCCAATCCCTATAATGACTCTCAGCGGCATCTTGTGTCAATCACCTCCTACGACGCCCCTTGACATTCACCTCGCACAGCGGCATAACTTGAAACGCTATGACAACTCCAGCCCTGGCTATACAGAACCTGACAAAAGAATATGATGGCACCCGTGCTGTAAACGATATCTCTTTTACCATCGCACCGGGTGAAATCTTCGGCCTGCTCGGCCCGAATGGTGCGGGCAAGAGTACCACGATCAACATGATCGGCGGGATCACTCATATCGGCAGCGGCACGATCGAAATTTTCGGCCATGACAACCGCAGGGGCTATCGCAACACCAGGCGCATGGTCGGGGTCATGCACCAGGAAATCGTAATTGACAATTTCTTCACCATTGATCAAGCACTGCGTTTCCACTCCGGCTATTACGGTGTACCCGATGACGCGGAATGGCGACAGAACCTAATTGAGCGGCTCGGTCTCAAACCTCACCTGCACAAGGTTATGATCAAGCTGTCCGGAGGCCTCAAGCGCCGTTTTATGATCGCCAAGGCCCTGATACACAAACCGAGGCTGCTGATTCTCGATGAACCGACCGCGGGGGTCGACGTCGAGTTGCGCCATACTCTCTGGGATTTCGTTCGCGATATCAACCGACAAGGCACAACCATTCTGCTGACCACGCATTACCTTGAGGAAGCCGAGCAGATGTGCGGCCGGATTGCGATTATGCACCATGGCAACCTGATCGCCCTGCAATCAACATCCAAACTGCTGAAAGAACTCGGTACCCGCAGCATCCTGGTGTACCTAGAGAAACCAATCAACCAGGTTCCCGAGAACCTCTGCTGCCAGGGTGCGGAACTGAACGATGAAGGCACGACCCTGCAACTGACTTTGTCGGCCAATCAAGCGACCGGCGAACTGTTAAAAATGTTGTGCGATCTTGGCCTGCCGATTGCCGACATTGAAACCAAGCGGGCCGGGCTCGAAGAAA
>JAFDBW010000137.1 GCA_019313105.1 Deltaproteobacteria bacterium
AAGAAAGTAAGGCGGCGGCAGGGGCCGCAACCCCTGTAGTCACTTGCATTGATTGTTTGCCGGTCGCGTCCGGCAGGCGCCCTACTTTTCTTGCCGACCAAGAAAAGTAGGCAAAAGAAGGCCGCCCTCCGTTTGCCCTCAAAGGGAGGGAAAGGCAAGGCCAAAAGCAATAGACAAGGGCAACAGATGAACCATCTGTTGCCCTCTCTATTCATGGAGTCCGGCTGAACTTTGTCAGCAACCTGAGGACCGATAAACGCCCCTTTGATTCATGTGCTATGAACAGCTTAACTCGTTCTGTAACGTCTACATGTTATGGAAGCCAACCTCAAACTGGCGCTTCTTGCCGTCTTCCAGCTTGGTACCGATCTCAAAGGTGATCATCATGCCTTCAAGGTTAACGTCCGTGCCAAAGCCGTTACCCATCAACATCAGCATAGCCGGCTTGGCCGAATCGTCACCGGAACCTTTGACTTTGAGAGCAGCTTTACCGGCGACAATGGCATCACCGCTTTTCTCGTCGGCAAAGAAAACCATGACATGATGCGTTGCAGCCATCCCCATGGCTTTCATCTTGTTGACGGTTTCTTCATCATAGGTCTTGATCTTGACCGTTGCGACAACACCGTCCTGGGTGTCCTTGCCGGCTTCGACAAAATCATCGCCGCTCATGTCATGCCCTTTATGCATGTCGTGGGCCTTTTCCTTGGCGTTGTCCATGTTCATCTCGTGACCTTTGTGCATATCTTGGTCACCGTGACTTGCCGACAAAGCAAGCATAGGCAGGCTCAGGACAAGAAACATCGTCAGAAATGCAATGGTTAGGTTTTTCATTTTTTATCTCCTTAGGTTGGTTGTTGGCAGCAACATCATGCTGACTCGTTATTAACAGGCGTATAATCCTCACTGAGCTCGTCCAAGCTGGTTGGTTCGAGGCTGCGGTCAAGCTTCCGCCCTCTCCAGAGGTAATAAATAACCGGGTACACCATCAACTCCATGATCCCCGATGTGACCACCCCGCCGACCATCGGCGCTGCAATACGCTTCATGACATCGGCACCGGCACCGTGGCTCCACATAATCGGCAGCAGACCTGCAATGATTACGCAGATTGTCATAACCTTGGGGCGAATCCGTTTGACCGCGCCGTAATGGATGGCCTGACGAAGATCGCCGTGTGTGAGCATGCGCCCACTGTTTCCCCAACGCTTATGAGAAATATCGAGATAGAGCAGCATGACCACGCCGGTCTCGGCGTCCAGTCCGGCCAGGGCAATCAGCCCGACCCAGACAGCAACCGAAGTATGATAGCCGAGTAAATAAAGGAACCAGAAAGCCCCGACCAGGGAAAATGGCACCGCCAGGAAGACGATGGCGGTCTTGATGACCGAGCGGGTACTCATATATATGATCAGGAATATAATCAGTACGGTCAGCGGGATAATGACCATAAAGCGTTGCTTGGCGGCCTGCATGTACTCGAACTGACCGCTCCAGACGATACTGTAACCTTCGGGCAGCTTGATGTTCTCGGCAACAGCCTCCTGGGCACTTGCTACATAAGTGCCTACATCGATGCCACGCAGGTCAACGTAAACCCAGGCGGTCCGTCGCGCATTCTCACTCTTGATGCCGGGTGGACCCTTCCTTATTTCGATCTTTGCCAGTTGCGAGATCGGCACATGCTTGCCGTCCCTGAGTGGCACCAACACCCTCTCCAGGGAGGGAAGATCATTACGGTAGTCGCGCTGGTAGCGGATATTCACCGGGTAGCGTTCAAGCCCTTCTACCGTCTGGGTGACGTTCATGCCGCCGATTGCCGCCTGAACGATATCCTGGACCTCGCCAACCGTCAGTCCATAACGAGCCGCAGCCGCCCGATCTATAGTGAAATCGAGGTAGTTGCCTCCCACCACCCGCTCGGAAAAAGCTGTGAGAGTGCCAGGCAGAGTCCTTACCAGTGCCTCGACCTGTTCACCCAAATCGCTCAAGACCTGCAGGTCATCCCCCATCAGCTTGATGCCTACAGGAGTCTTGATACCGGTAGAGAGCATGTCGATGCGGGTCTTGATCGGCATGGTCCAGGCATTGGTGAGACCTGGGAACTGGATAGCGTTGTTTAGCTCCTCGGTCAACTGATCGACGGTAATTGGCTTCTCTTCTGGAAAGACAGTCCGCAAGGGAGCTTTCAGCCAGTTCCATGCATCTGACCAGTCAGAATAGAAGCGCCGGGTTGGCACCTTGCGCCATTGGTCTTCAGGTTTGAGCATGATGGTGGTTTCAAGCATCGACAGGGGCGCCGGGTCAGTGGCGGTTTCTGCGCGACCGACTTTGCCGAAAGTCCGCTCAACCTCCGGGAAGCTGGCTATGATGCGATCGGTCTGCTGCAGGACTTCCTTGGCCTTGGTCACCGAGATACCGGGAAGCGTGGTCGGCATATAGAGCAGGTCGCCCTCGTAGAGCGGCGGCATAAACTCGCTCCCCATGCGGCTCAACGGGTACCAGATAGAGCAGACCATGAGGAAGGCGACAACCAGAGTGGCCATACGCCACTTGAGCACAAAATCAACGATCGGGTGATAAATCCTGATCAACAGTCGATTGATCGGATTGGCCTCTTCCGGCTTAATCTTGCCGCGAATAAACCATCCCATAAGAATTGGCACGATGGTTACAGCAAGCAGCGCGGAAGCTGCCATCGAATAGGTTTTCGTATATGCCAGCGGCTTGAAGAGCCGGCCAGACTGCTCATTCAGGGCGAAGACCGGTATAAATGAGACTGTTATGACCAGCAGTGAAAAGAACAGTGTCGGTCCGACCTCTTTGGCCGAAGCAAGGATAATCTCCCAGTGCGGCTTTTTCCCTTGGTCCCGCTCGAGGTGCTTGTGAGCATTCTCGATCATGATTATGGCGGCATCAATCATGGCGCCAATGGCAATGGCGATCCCGCCCAGACTCATGATGTTGGCATTGATGCCCTGCAGGTGCATGATCAGGAAGGCGATCAGGATTGCGACCGGCAGGGTAAAGATCGCCACAAATGCGCTGGGCAGATGGAAGAGGAACAGGGCTGTCACCAGGGCGACGACAATGATTTCCTCGAGGAGTTTCTCCTTCAGGGTCGAGACCGCCCGCTCGATCAGGCCGGAGCGATCATAGACCGGCGTAATGCGAACGCCTTCGGGAAGGCCTGCTTTCAGGCTTTCCAGCTTACGTTTGACATTTTCGATTGTCTGCAGGGCATTGTCGCCGAAACGCATGACGATGATGCCACCGACGGCTTCGCCTTCACCGTCTAGTTCTGCCACACCGCGGCGCAATTCTGGCCCGATATCAACCTCGGCGAGGTCGCGAACCAGAATCGGCGTCCCCTGCCCGTCGGTACCGACGACCACCTGCTCGATGTCTTCGACAGAGCGGATATAGCCGAGCCCGCGCACCATGAATTCGGTCTCGGCCATTTCCACCAGACGCCCACCAACGTCATTGTTGCTGGCCTGGATAGCGCGCCGTATCTGTGGAATGGTAATGTGGTAAGCCAGCAGCCTGGCCGGGTCTACTGTGACCTGGTACTGTTTGACGTAACCGCCGATACTGGCCACCTCTGAAACGCCGTCGACCGCAGTCAGCTCGTAACGCAGATACCAGTCCTGGATCGAACGCAGCTGCTGCAGGTCGTGTCGGTCACTCTCGAGAACGTATTCGTAAACCCAGCCGACCCCGGTCGCATCGGGGCCAAGGCTTGGCGTCACGCCACGCGGCAGTTTACCGGCGGCATAGTTGAGGTATTCGAGGACTCTTGAGCGTGCCCAGTAAAGATCGGTGCCATCTTCAAAGATAATATAGACAAAGGAAATGCCGAAAAAGGAGTAGCCTCTCACCACCTTGGCGTGCGGCACTGCCAGCATTTGGGTGGTCAGGGGGTAAGTGACCTGGTCCTCGACCACCTGCGGAGCCTGTCCCGGATACTCGGTGAATATGATTACCTGTACGTCAGAAAGATCGGGAATGGCATCTATCGGTGTCTGCGAAACGGCATAAATGCCGCTGGCCATGACAAGAATCGTCAGAAGGACGACGATGAACTTGTTTTTGCAGGACCATTCGATAATAAATTCAAGCATGATAGGTTCCGTTAAAGGTGAAAGGTAAAGGTCTAAAAGTTAATGACTTTTTACTCTTCACACATTTCACTTTTCACTTATTGCCTTTGACTTGCCACTATCGTCGCTTTCAAACAAGTCCTCCAGGGACTCTTTGCCCTCGTCGTCACTGGTAAAGAGGTCGTCCAGTTCCTCATCCTTATTGCGCATATCATGGCCGGCATTCCCGTGCGCTGCTGCAGAGGGTGTTTCCGGTTCCAGCATTTTCTGGATAGCCTCGCGCAACTTGCTCTCCGAATCGAGCATGAACTGGGCGCTGGTGACGACATGCTCACCCTCAAGCAGGCCCTGAACGATCTCGATATCCCCGTCGTCGTTCTGCATTCCGGTTTTAACCTGGCGAGGCTCGAACTTGCCGTCACCCAGGGCAACGAACACGGTCTGTTTTTCGCCAGAATGCAGGACGGCTTCGACGGGGATCGTCAAGGCGTCTGCCACTGGCTCCGATTCGAGCCGGACGTTGACGTACATTTCCGGTTTGAGCACAAAGCCGGGATTGTCGATGTCAAAGCGCGCCTTGACGGTACGGGTTTTCGGTTCGACGAAAGGATAGATATAACTGACCGTACTCTCGATCGGTTCACTGCCGACATAAGGCAGGACAATCCTGGCTTTCTGGCCGACCTTGACCCAGGGCATCTCGTATTCATAAATATCGGCGTAGACCCATACTTTCGATATATCTGAAAGCGTCAAAAGCTCCATGCCACCCTTGATGAATTGTCCTTCGCGAACCATCTTCATGGTGACGATGCCGTCATAAGGGGCATAAAGCGTCAGGCTGTTCATTACTTCACCAGTCTTTTCAAGTCGCGCGATCTGGCGTTCGCTGATGTCCCACAACTTGAGTCGCCGGCGAGACGCATCCTGGAGTCGCTTGGCGCCATCGGCAATCACCGGGAACGGCGATTCTGCGAGCGTTATGTTGTTATTCCGGGCGAGCAGGAATTCTTCCTGGGCGCTGACCAGTGCCGGGCTGTAAATTTCCAACAATGGGGCGCCTTTTTTAACAACCTGCCCTGTTTCATTGACATGTAGGCGTTCAACCCAACCGTCGACTTTACTGTTGATGGAGAATTGCTTCTGTTCTTCGTAACCAATCAGGCCGACCGTCCTGATCGTACGGCTCAGGTCCTTGCGCGTGACCAATGCCATACGTACGCCCATGTTTTGTGACGTCACCGGGTCCACGGAGATGATCGAGCCGCTCGCGGCCTGGTCTTCATAGACCGGGACCAGATCCATGCCCATTGGTGATTTACCCGGCTCATCGCGGATAAAAGTCGGGTCCATCGGCGCGACCCAGTACTTGATTTTGCGTTCACCGACCGGCTTGTCTGGGTCGCTTCCACCTGATTTAAAAGGAGTTAAATCCATGTTACAGATCGGGCATATGCCCGGCTCATCGGTAATAATCATCGGGTGCATGCCGCAGGTGTACTTTTGTGCTGCAACCTCAGCAGCAACAGCAGAGGATGGCGCAACAACGCTGGCAACGTCATGAACGTGACCGGAATGACGTTTTGGCATCACGGCCGCAATCACTAACCCGGCAACAACACCAGCGGCAGCAATCATCAGCACCGAACGAAGTTTTTTATTCATGGTGTCCTCTGGTCAAGGTGTTCTTTATAACCGGCATGATCTTGGTCAATCATCACAGGGAGGCCGATCAACGGCAAAGTGGATTCAGCCTCAAGCCAGGCAAGACTCCTGAGATACTCCGAGCTGACCCGGTAATAGTCCATCTCCGCCTTGAAAGTTGTCAGCAGGCTGTCCAGAAGGCTGATAAAAGCGATCGAGCCGACCTGGTAAGAGCCGAGGGCCGACTGGAAGCTTTGACTGGTCTGAGGGATAATTCCTTCACTGTAGAGTTCAGACTGTTGAAGAGTTTCTTCCATGCGGGCATAAGCTTTCTTTATCGATTCCGATACCGAGTTGCGATACGCCATGGTCTGGTATTCAGCCATTCTCAGGGCGGCATCGGCTTCGGCAACAGCAGCGCGCCTTTTCTCCCGGTAAATGGGAAGGTTGAAGCTGACTCCGGCGCTGACGAAGTCAGTCCCCTCATCTGGCAGGTTGTTATCGCGAAAACGCCAACTGCCCCAAAGGGTCACGTCCGGGTAATCATCGAGGTCCGCAAGCTTCTTCTGGTAACGGTAGCGTTGGACCAGCGCCTGGTAGGCTGCGTTCATGGGACGTTTTTCCAACCCGGCCCGTTGGAATTCATCAAGGGTGACATCTGTCCTGGGCAACTCCAGCTTGCCCGGGACCACGAAAGTGCCTGCCGGCCTGTTCAGCAGTCGGTTCAGTTCGAACTCGATAACAGACTTCTGCTGTTGCAGCGAGATCAGCTGATCCATCAGGCTTGACCTTTTGACCTGCGCCTTGAGGACGTCCTGCTGTAACCCCGCACCGGTCTCATAACGAACCTCCGTTAAGCGGATGATGTCATCGACCAGTTTCATGTTGCGCTCAACGACACCGATCGCCATCTGTTTGTAGTAGAGTCGGAACCAGGCATCCTTGACCTTGCGGGCGAGTTGGTAATGCGAATCGTAATAGGCGGCTTCGAACCATTTCGCCTGCTCCCTGGCGAGCGCAGAACGATTCTCAAGTTTTCCGGGGAATGGAAACATCTGTGAGAGTTTCACTTCATTGCCGGTCATCGGGGCGGTATCAGTGGAAAAATCATCGCTGGGGTAATTCGAAAAGGCGAAGGATAAAACCGGATCGTTAAGACTGCCGACCTGGGGGGTCTTATAGCTGCTCTGTTCCCAGCGTGACTTCATCTCAGCCAGGTCCGGATTGTTGCTCAGGGCTTCTTTAACCAGTTCGTCAATGTCGTTCGCAAACGCAGGGTTGACAAGTGACAGGAGACTCAAGAGCAGGACTCCGATGGTCAGTATTCTTTGCAACAGCTTTTGCATGCGCAGCATATATGAATCCTTTAACATAAAATATCTATGTAACTTTACATGGAGCGTGCCACTTCCACAACTATCTGTTTTTGTTATATTTAAAAAATTTTGAATGACGAGAAAATGGCAGAAGTGTGGAATATTATACAAGCGTATGGGGATTATTCAACGAAGGGAATCTTGTAATAGTTCAGCGGGGATATGCAACAGGAGCCGATGAGACTAAGGATGAGGGACTGAAACAGAATAAACCTTACCATCAATCTCAAAGAGCACCCGATCTGTACGTATTTCGGTGACAACGGCGGCGTCAACATGGCTGCCGACCATGACCGGTAGATCGTTGACAACGGCCATGCTGTTGACCGCATCCTGGTAGAAAATTTCCGTCACATTCAAGTGAATGCCATCGGGAAGCGCCACCGTCTCCTCTGGCAACTCCTGTTGTGCAACAATCTCAACCGGTGCGGCTGGTTTTACAATATCCGCAGGCGCAGAAGTCATGCGTACAGGACGTGACACGACAGGCTCACTGACAACGGCTGCAACGGACGCTTCAGGCTTTGCAAGGGCATTGGTGGCCTGCAGGGGCTTTGCGGTTTGCGGAGCCGGCGG
>JAFDBW010000138.1 GCA_019313105.1 Deltaproteobacteria bacterium
CGCTGATCCGCCAGTACCAGGCTCTCATGTCAACCGAAGGAATCAGGCTCGATTGCAGCGACGATGCGGTCAGGGAAATAGCCAGGACTGCGGCCAGGGTCAACGAGCGCATGGAGAATATCGGTGCCCGGCGTCTGCATACGATCATGGAAACCCTGCTCGAAGAGCTTTCTTTCAACGCTCCGGAACGGCAGGAGAAGAAACTGCACATAGATGGGGTCTTTGTCCGCGAACGGCTCAGCAAAATTGCCGACAACGAGGACCTTTCACGATATATTCTGTAAATCACCCGGGAGGGTTTCTGATATGCAAGAGTTGATTAACAAAGCCAACGTCCTGGTTGAAGCCCTGCCCTGGATCCGGCAGTTTTACGGCAAGACCATCGTCATCAAATACGGCGGCAACGCCATGGTCGAAGAGCATCTCAAGGAAGGCTTTGCCCGTGACGTCATCCTGATGAAGTACATCGGCCTCAACCCCGTCGTCGTGCATGGCGGCGGGCCACAGATCGGCAAATCCTTGAGGCGATGGGCATAGAAACCCGCTTTGAGCAGGGTATGCGGGTGACCGACGCAAAGACCATGGACGTGGTCGAGATGGTGCTCGGTGGCAAGGTCAACAAGGAGATCGTCGCCAACATCAACAGGCACGGCGGTCGGGCGGTCGGCCTGACAGGCAAGGACGGCAACCTGATTACTGCGCGCAAACTGGAGATGAAAGCGATCAACCCCGACACCCTGACACCGGAGATCATCGATATCGGCATGGTCGGCGAAGTGGCCGGCATCAACCCGGCCATCATCATTTCCCTTGAGCAAGCGAACTTCATCCCGGTGATTGCCCCTGTCGGTGTTGACGAATCGGGCCGGACCTATAACATCAATGCCGATCTGGTCGCCGGCAAGGTCGCCGGAGCCCTGCAGGCCGAAAAACTGATCCTGTTGACAGACGTTGAAGGGGTAAGAGATAAATCCGGCAAGTTGCTTAACACCATTGACATCGCTGAGGTCCAGGGCCTGATCGACGACGGCACCATCGTCGGAGGCATGATCCCGAAAGTGACCTGTTGTCCTGACGCGGTTGCCGCAGGGGTGAAGAAGACCCATATCATCGACGGCCGGATGGAGCACGCCTGTCTCCTGGAGGTCTTCACCGATCAGGGCGTTGGCACAGCAGTCGCTGAATTTCGCTAGGAAAAACAGCTGTAAGCTTTAGGGCTTGAAAGCGATAAGGCTTTTCCTTTTACTTTGACTTTTCACCGATCACGGATCACCGATCACAGGTTACAATAATGAGCCGCACACAAAACTGGATCGAAAGAGCCGACCAGAGTGTCATGAAAACCTATGGTCGTTACCCGATCGTCGCCGACCGCGGCGAAGGCTGCCGCCTGTGGGATGTGGATGGCAAGGTCTATCTCGACTTTCTCGCCGGAGTGGCTGTCAACAATCTCGGCCATTGTCACCCGAAGGTAGTGGCAGCTCTGCAGGACCAGGCCGGTCGCCTGCTGCATTGCTCGAACTTTTACCATATCCCCCAGCAGGTCGAATTGGCCGAATGGCTTTGCCAGAAATCCTTTGCCGAACGGGTCTTCTTCTGCAACTCGGGCGCCGAAGCGAATGAAGCGGCGATGAAACTGGCGCGCAAGCAGAGCTTGGAGAAGTACGGCGAAAACCGTTTCGAGATCATTACCGCGCTGGCATCTTTCCACGGCCGCACCATTGGCGCAATCAGCGCCACCGGCCAGGACAAGGTCCGGACCGGCTTCGACCCGATGGTCCCGGGATTCAGGCATGTTCCTTTCGCCGACACGGCGGCTTTGCGCAAAGAGGTAACCCCCCAGGTTTGCGCCATCATGCTTGAACCGGTACAGGGTGAGGGAGGGGTCAACGTGCCGCCGCCCGGCTATCTAAAGGCCGTACGAGAGCTCTGCGATGAGAACCATCTACTTCTGATCTACGATGAAGTCCAGGTCGGCTGTGGCCGGACCGGCAACCTCTGGGCTTATCAACGGGAGGGTGTTGTTCCAGACATCATGACGCTGGCCAAGGCCCTTGCCGGAGGGCCGCCAATCGGCGCCATGCTGACCACAGAGGACCTGGCCAGCCACCTTGGCCCGGGCACACACGGGTCCACCTTCGGTGGCAACCCCCTGGTCTGTTCTGCCGCCCTCGCCGCGATGCGAGCCATTGCCGATGATGGCGTACTTGACAACTGCCGGACCACGGGCGCGTACCTGATGCAACAGCTTGTGCAGCTGCAGGCCAAATATGATTTCATCAAGGAAGTCCGCGGCCGCGGTCTGATCATCGGCATGGAGCTGGCAATCGAGGGTGGCGACCTGGTCAAAGCCGCCATGGAACGCGGGCTGCTTATCAATTGTACGGTCGGCAACGTTTTGCGTTTTGTCCCGCCACTGATTGTGACTAAAGATGAAGTTGATCAGGCGGTTGCTATTCTCGACGACGTCCTGGCTGGGGTTTCTGCAGCCGGTGTGACCAAATAGATTTTTCGATTCTTAAGGAGAGATAACCGTGAAGAAAGACTTTCTCTGCCTGAGTGACTTGAGTCTTGAAGAGCTGGAGCAGATCTTTGCCTTGGCCAAAGATCTGAAGGCCAAACAAAAAGCCGGGCAGCAGCATCATCTTTTGTCAGGCAAGACTCTCGGTATGCTCTTTGAAAAGAGTTCGACCCGTACCCGGGTCTCATTTGAAGTCGGCATGTATCAACTGGGCGGCCACGCCCTCTTTCTGGCTTCCGGGAGCACGCAGATGGGCCGCGGTGAACCGATTAGGGATACCGCCCGCTGCATGGGCCGCTACGTTGACGGCGTCATGATTCGCACATACTCGCAGGATGCGGTCGAGGAGTTTGCCGCGGTCAGTGACGTCCCGGTGATCAATGGTCTGACCGACATGTTCCACCCCTGCCAGATCATGGCCGATCTGATGACGGTTATCGAGCACAAGGGCAACTACCGCGACCTGGTTTTCTGCTGGGTCGGCGATGGCAACAACATGGCCAACAGCTGGATCAATGCTGCATCCGTGTTCGGCTTCGAACTGCGTGTGGCGACACCGGCAGGCTACGAACCCGATGCCATGGTCAAAGAACGTGCTGCTGAAGCCGGAGCCAACATCATCTACACCAACGATCCTGATCAGGCAGCCAGGGGCGCCGACGTCCTGAACACTGACGTCTGGGCCAGCATGGGCCAGGAAACCGAGCAGCAAGAACGGAAAAAGGCTTTCACCGGCTACCAGATCAACATGGAACTGGTCGCGCTGGCCAAGCCGGATTGTGTCGTCATGCACTGTCTGCCGGCCCATCGTGATGAAGAGATTACCGACGAGGTCATGGAGAGCCGCCATTCCATCATCTTCGATGAAGCCGAAAATCGCCTGCATGTACAGAAAGCCATCATGGCGACGTTGATGAGTTAGAACTCCGGGGCGCAAAGCGAGAAACGCGAAAAGGCTTTAGAAGAGTAATGAACATCACATGTCCAGAATGCAATTTTTCCAAATCTGTTGACCCGGCCAAACTTCCGGACCGTCCGATCAAGGTGAACTGTCCGAAATGCGCTGCGTCGTTCAGCTTCGACAAATCAACCAGAACAGGCAAGACGGCCGGAACGACCCAGCCTGAACAGGTCACCTGTCCGGCTTGCGGACTGGTCCAGGAAAAGGATGAGAACTGCAGTGGCTGCGGTGTCAACTATGCCAGACACCTTGCCCGACAAACCGAAAATGAACAGGCGTGGCAGGATACTGATAGATCAGAGGGCAAGCTTGCAAAGCTGAACGACGTTGCAAATCATCACCCTTCGGAACTCCAGCCGAAGGCGGGCTTCTGGATCCGGGTGGTCGCCACGATGCTCGATTCTTTCCTGTTGTGCATTGTGCAGTTTGTCCTCACCCTGATGATTTCTCTGCTGGTCGGCTTTATGGGCATTGCAGCCGGTGAAAACCCGGCAGTCAGCGTGGTTATCTGGCTTTTTGGTACGACGATAAGTCTCGGCTACGCCGTTTTCTTTACCGGCTACTGCGGTCAGACCCCGGGCAAGATGGCCTTGCGCATAAAAGTTGTCTGTACAGACGGCAGTCAGCTCACTTATGGCCGTGCGGCAAAACGTGAAGTCCTTGGTAAATTCGTCTCGAGCATCCTGCTGGGCATTGGCTACCTGATGGTCGCTTTCGATCAACAAAAACAGGGACTGCACGATAAAATTGCAGATACGTACGTAGTAAAACTCTGAGGTGTGAGACGAGAAGCGGGAAAGGCGATGATTTTTCGCCCCTCGCATCTCGCACTTCGCGCTTCATACATAAACTTAAGGAGATTCTCGTAAATGAGTAACAAAGGACGCGTCAAAAAAGCTGTGCTCGCCTATTCCGGCGGGCTTGATACATCGATCATTCTCAAGTGGCTAATCGAGGAATATGGTTGTGAAGTGGTCGCCTATTCAGCCGACCTCGGCCAGGGTGAAGAACTCGATGGCATCCCCGAAAAAGCCAGGAACACCGGTGCGAGTGCGTGTCATATCCTCGACTTGCGCGAGGAGTTCGTCCGTGACTTCGTTTTCCCGATGTTCCGCGCCAACGCTATTTATGAGGGTCGTTATTTCCTCGGCACTTCGATTGCCCGGCCGTTGATTGCCAAGGCTCAGATGGATGTGGTCAAACTGGAAGGCGCCGACGCGGTCTCCCACGGCGCAACCGGCAAAGGCAATGACCAGGTACGCTTCGAACTCGCTTATTACCACTTCGACCCTTCGGTCACGGTCATCGCCCCCTGGCGTGAGTGGAGCCTGAACAGCCGGACCGCACTGGAAGAGTATGCCAGGAAACACGGCATCCCAGTGCCAACCAGCAAGAAATTCCCCTGGAGCTCAGATCGCAACCTCCTGCACATCTCCTTTGAAGGTGATGTATTGGAAAACCCCTGGGCCGAAGCCCCGGAAGAGATGTACGTACTCACGGTGCGACCGGAAGATGCGCCGGACCAACCGGAATACGTTGAGGTCGAATTCGAGATGGGCAACGCCGTGGCGGTCAACGGCGAACGGCTCTCGCCGGCCAACCTGCTGGCCAAGCTCAATGAACTGGGCGGTCAACATGGCATAGGTCGTATCGACCTGATGGAAAACCGCTTTGTCGGCATGAAGAGCCGCGGTGTCTATGAAACTCCGGGGGGCACGATCCTTGAGGAAGCTCACCGTGCCGTCGAATCGATTACCATGGACCGCGAAGTCATGCACCTGCGGGACTCCCTGGTGCCGCGCTATGCCAGCATGATTTACAACGGCTTCTGGTTCGCGCCCGAGCGCCATGCCCTGCAGTCGCTGATTGACCATACCCAGCAAACCGTTAACGGCAAAGCCCGGGTCAAGCTTTACAAGGGACACTGCCGCGTGGTCGGTCGTGATTCGAGCACCGACAGCCTGTTCAATGTTGACTTCGCCACCTTCGAGGCTGACGAAGTTTACAATCAGGCCGACGCCGAAGGGTTCATCAAGCTCAACGCCCTGCGGTTGAGGATTGCTGCGCTGCAGAGGGAAGCGAAAAAATAGATAAACAGGAAAGAGGTGAGAGGGAAGAGGAAGGATTTTCCCACTTACCCTTTCCGCTTACCCCTTTCCGGGATTTATGGACTTTAAAAAACAATCGATCAAAACATCGGTCGTTGCCTGCATCATCGATGCCCAGCAGCGCGTCCTGTTAACCCGACGTTGCATAGAACCTTTTTGCGGTCAGTGGGTGATGCCCGGAGGCAAGATTGACCATGGCGAGCGACTGCTCGAAGCGGTGCATCGTGAGGTTCGTGAAGAGGTTGGCCTGGAAATTCTAGTTGATGGCCTGCTCGATGTCTATGAGCATGTCGGGGTTGGCGCGGCAGAAGATCATTACGTAATTCTTTATTACCGCGCCCACCCGCTCAGCGGAACTCTTGAACACAACCCCGGGGAAGTGACCGAAGCGGCCTGGGTGGCCGGCGAGGACTTGCATCGCTATGACATGACTCCCGGAACCCGTCACATCCTCGCCCAGGTCCTGCCGGGCCAGGTGAATGACCCCGGCGAACCGGAAGATGAATTGTCGAATCGGGCACAGATGGGTGGGAACACCCCAGGATCTTGAGATAAAACCATGTTCCAGATTGTAGAAAAACCTGTCAATCTCGAATTCCCGCGAGGCCATCACCTGCATGCTCTGGTCTGCCAAATCGGCAACCATCTTCAGAAGCAGGATTATACCTGTGTGATCAGCGACCCGGAAGAACAATGGCAGCAGCTCTGTTCGATTTTCGAGCTGGTCGCCGATAGTGGCAGCAACCTCAGCCGGCTGCACTTCCTGGTCCTGCCGGAAGGCACCGTGCCCTATGCTCGCTTTGACGACCTGCTGACCCTGATCGATCGCCACCGTAAAGCCAACTCAGTGACCATATTCGGCATCGAACATATCGACCTGGCCACCTACCTTGATCTGCTTAAACGCTGTGCGGATGACAATAGTGAAGCCTTGGAGTGTGTCCGCGGGGATTTTGCTGCCGCCGACATTGCCGGGGTCCCGGTTAACTGCTGCGTCACAGCGGTCAAGGAATCAGACGATCGATTGCGGGTCTTTATCCAGGCCAAGAGCCATCCTTTTTTCGGTGAGGAAACGATCGATCTGGGGCATGATCTCTATCGTGGCAAGGTCTTCCCGCTGCTACGTTGCACCCCCAACGGCTTTAACTTCATGACCATGATCTGTCTCGACTACATCTACCGCGATCTGTACCAGTCGAACATCAGCGTCCTGATCGATAAAGCCAACGAGCTGTTTTATCAGACCCGTCAACGTCTCGACCTGCTCTGCGTGCTGGAGTGTAATCCAAAGCCCGAACACAAGGCGTTCCGCGACGTGGTCAACGGTTTTTACGGCGAATACCTCGCCTACACACCGGGTGTGCGCGACACCATCACGGTTTTCTGCAACAGTTCCGAGCAGACCACAGGATTTGGCAAGACCCCGGACTGCAGTTTCGGTCGTTCTATGGTCATCATGCACCAGAGTCATAAAATAGCTCCGGCAGAAACGCCCGAATACGTCAGCGATAATTTCGACGGCCTGCCGGTCTGTCGTATGCGTTTCGGCACAGCGAGCCGACTCTATTACTTCAACCTGCCTCTGTTTCACGAACTCGATCCACGCACCACCCGCTTCCCGATGAAGATTCACTCCATCTACAAGCCAACAACTGGCGGCTGGGAACGCTGCGGCGACCTTGACCAGGCACAGACCGACAGCCACCAGGACTATGTCGCGGCGCGCAAGATCGACGCCGCAGATTCTGCAGAGAGGAAGGCAGACCAATCATGAGCGAAAAACTCTGGGCCGGACGATTTACCCAACCGACCGATGCATTCGTCGAAGAATTTACCGCGTCAATCAACTTTGACCGACGCATGTACCATTACGATATCCTCGGTTCGGTCACCCACGCCAGGATGTTGGCCAGGCAGGGAATCATCTCCGGAGATGAGGCGGAAACAATCGTTCAGGGCCTCCAAGGGATCCTTGCGGAAATCGAGGCGGGAGACTTTGAATTTACGGTTGCCCGCGAAGACATCCACATGAATATCGAAGCCCGGCTGATCGAGAAGATTGGCGCAGTCGGCGGCAAGCTGCACACTGCGAGGTCCCGCAATGACCAGGTGGCGCTCGATGTTCGTCTTTACCTGCGCGACGAAATCGACGCGATCGCCCAAGCCCTGGGCACATTACAGGCCGCCCTGCTTGACCAGGCCGAAAAAAACCTTGATGTCATCATGCCTGGTTACACCCATTTGCAGACCGCCCAGCCGGTTCTGTTTGCCCATCATCTGCTGGCTTATTTCGAAATGCTGGCCCGCGACACCGGCCGGTTGCATGATCTGCGCAGCCGCCTCAACCATCTGCCGCTCGGTGCAGGCGCGCTGGCAGGGACAACCTTTGCCATCGATCGCGAATGGGTCGCCGAACAACTCGGTTTTGCCGGCGTCACACGCAACAGCTTGGACACTGTATCCGATCGTGATTTCGCCCTTGAGTTCTGCAGCTTTGCCTCGATCCTGATGATGCACCTGTCACGCCTTTCCGAGGAACTGATCCTCTGGTCGAGTGCCGACTTCGCCTTTATCGAACTCTCGGATGCCTTCTGCACCGGCAGTTCAATCATGCCACAGAAGAAGAACCCGGACGTACCGGAACTGGTGCGGGGGAAAACCGGCAGGACCTATGGCAACCTGATCAGCATCCTGACGCTGATGAAGTCGCTGCCGCTGGCATACAACAAAGATATGCAGGAGGACAAGGAGCCGCTTTTCGATACAATCGACACAGTGCGCGGCTCCCTCAAGGTGTTTGCCGGAATGATTGCAGAAATGCGAGTAAATCTTGAGCAGATGCGTATCGCGGCAGGGCGCGGCTTCTCCACCGCGACCGACATCGCCGACTACTTGGTACGCAAGGGACTGCCGTTCCGCAACGCCCACGAAGTGGTCGGCAAGACTGTCCGGTTCTGTGTTGAGAACGAAAAATCTATCCCGGAGCTGACCCTTGAGGAGTTTCGCCAATTCTCTGCTGACATCGATGGCGACATCTTCAGTTATGTCACCCTTGAGGCCTCGGTAAACGCTCGCAAGGCGACCGGTGGCACAGCCCGCGAAGCCGTCGAAAAGGAAATTATCCTGGCCCGTCAGGCCCTGAAAGAAAGTTCACCATGATGATTTCAGATCTTGCAAAGTTTTCCGCGCTTCGCGCTTCGCGCCTCGCGCTTCTCACAATTATCTGCCTGACCCTGATCATGATGACCGGCTGCGGCAAGAAAGGTCCGGTTCGGCCGAAGCTCGACACAGTTCCGGAAGCACCTCGGGAAGTCACCGTACAACAACAGGGCATGCTGTTCGTCCTCGGCTGGACAATCCCCGAGAGGCACCAGGACGGCACCAAGGTAGAAGACCTGACCGGGTTCCGGATCAAGCGTCTGACCTACGACGCTGCGCAAGGCTGCCCGACGTGCCGTGATCCGCAGACCGAAGTAGCAGAGATCGAGCTGAAATACCCCGAGCCGGCACAACGCATCGGCAAACGCCTCTACTGGCGCGACCTCGACATCCGCACCGGCACAGGATACCGCTACGCAATCGTGCCATTGACCATCGGCGGCCATGAAACTCCGGCGACGATGGTCCATCTTGTTGCGGTGCAGCCACCGCCCGGACCGACCAATCTGCGTGCCGAAGCCGGCGATGCCCGGGTCTCACTGAAATGGGACGCCCCCGAACTGCCGGACGACATGGAGCTGATTGGCTACAACCTCTATCGCCGCCACGCCAAACGTGCGTTTCCGATCATTCCTGTCAACAAGGATCCATTGCAGGAGACGCAACTGCTTGACCGCGGTCTCGATAATGGCAAAGCTTACGAGTACCGTGTCAGCGCACTGATCAAGACCGGTGATCGGGTGATCGAGAGCATGGCCAGCCCCGGGGCTTTGATCACCCCGCAGTAGAGTCGATGATAGGTTCTTTACATGAGACTTGGGCTATGTTAGGTACTTTCTTTACAAACACAAACCAGAGGTAATTCTCTGATATCCAGGCAAGGAGAGCATCATGTTCAGTGGATCCATGGTCGCCATCGTCACCCCGTTTGACAGCCAGGGGAAGTTCGCCGAGGAGACCTATCGCCAGTTGATTGATTTCCAGATCGAAAACGGCACCGACGTGATTGTCCCCTGTGGAACGACCGGAGAGTCGGCAACCTTGGATTTTGACGAGCACGAATACGTCATCAAGGTCTGCAGCGTCCAGGTTAACAAGCGGGTGCCGGTCATCGCCGGGACCGGCGCCAACAATACCGCCGAGGCGATTCACCTTTCCAAAAACGCCAAGGCAATGGGCGCCGACGGACTGCTGCTGGTTTGCCCCTACTATAACAAACCCTCCCAGGAGGGAATCTACCAGCATTACAAGACGCTGGCCACAGAGGTCGCACTCCCCCAGGTCCTTTACAATGTGCCGGGGCGCACCGGAGTCAACATGACGGCGGATACAACCGTCCGCCTGGCCGAATTCGACAACATCGTCGCAGTCAAGGAG
>JAFDBW010000139.1 GCA_019313105.1 Deltaproteobacteria bacterium
GTAGTATGGGTATGCTTCTTGGTGATCCTACCTGTAATTTTCTGGCATCGTTTGCCCGGTAGATAACATGTCATCGTGGGGCGGTTGTCCATTGGCTTTACGAAATTCTTTGCGTTTGCACTCGTCCATTTGAGGGCCATGACGATCGGTTTTTAGAAAACCTTTACAGGCCATGTCTAAAGTGTTTTGGTACTTTCTGAAAAACCCACAAGTATCAAGAAGTTCACAATCAGCCATGTTTGCCTCCCTTTAATGATTAGTGCAGATTAATATACGCAGGCGCATGTAGTAACTCAAGTTGTGATCTCCCGTAAAAAGTGTGGATATTTGAGCATGGCCTCTGTGTCAAGAGTGGTTGTCTGCCCATAGACTCAGAGATTACTGGTCCTGATGTTATATGAAATTGTCATGAGCCTGTTTGACAACTTCACAACCTTGAGATAGAAATAAAATAATTCTAACGTGGCAGGACGACTCTAAGATGTGGTTCGTGGTGCCGACGAGACGATCCCTCCTAGGTTGTATCTGCTGCACAAATCTCAAGTAATGCAGTGCCTCCACTTTGGCCGCGTTTGCAGGGTCATGTTCGCATGGCTTCGAGTCCGCTCAAAGGGAGTGAATCCAGTAACTTTCGGGAGGAAGGTTATGTTTTCAAAAGGCTTCAGACGGCGTGTTGAAAGCCTGTTGGACTATGCAGATGTCTCCATCAACGGAGATCGACCCTGGGACCTGCAGGTGAAGCATCCCGATTTTTTCCGGCGCGTCCTGGCACAGGGTACGCTCGGATTCGGCGAGGCATATATGGATGGCTGGTGGGACTCTGAATCCCCTGATCAACTTCTGACCCGGCTTGTCAGGGCTGAAGTCAACCGTAAAATCAAGTCTGTGGTGGTTGTTTACGATGCTCTGCGGGCGAAACTGATCAACCGCCAGAACCATCGACGCGCATTTTTGGTTGGTGAAAAACATTACGACATCGGCAACGATCTTTACCAAAAGATGCTCGATTCAAGGATGATCTACAGCTGTGGCTACTGGAGAGATGCAAACACCCTGGATGAGGCCCAGGAGCATAAACTCGAAATGACATGCCGTAAGCTCCAACTGGAACCCGGCCAAAAAGTGCTTGATATAGGTTGTGGCTGGGGCGGGACAGCCCGTTTCATGGCAGAACGTTACGACGTCGAGGTGGTCGGCGCAACGGTTTCCCGGGCGCAGGCCGAACTGGCGCGTGAACAGTGTGCCGGCCTGCCGGTTGAGATTCTCCTGGAGGATTATCGTGATCTAAAAGGAAGCTTCGATCGAATCGTCTCAATCGGAATGTTCGAACATGTCGGGCCAAAGAACTACCGAACGTATTTTCGCAAAGTACATGACCTGCTTAAAGACAAAGGGGTGTTCCTGCTGCATACGATCGGCGGCAATATCCCGGCAGTCAAGACTGACCCCTGGATTGAGCGTTACATCTTCCCCAACGGGGTCATCCCGTCGGCACAGCAGATTACTTCGGCATATGAAGGATACTTCGTACTGGAAGACTGGCACAACTTTGGTCCACATTACGACAAGACCTTGATGGCCTGGCTGGAAAACTTCACCAACGCATGGCCGGAGCTCAAGCAAGCGTACGACGAGCGGTTCCAACGCATGTGGAATTATTACCTGACCAGTTGTGCCGCTTCATTCAGAGCACGGTATAATCAGCTTTGGCAGATTGTCCTGTCCAAGAACGGGATCGTTGGGGGCTGGGATGTTCGATAATGAACCAATCGCTTAGTGAGTGCGTCGTTCTTGTTCAAGCTAGCTCCGTGTCATTGGCAGGCGATAATAAAGTGCAAAAGGCGTCGACTCGCTCCTTGTAAATACTGTTCGGGCTGACTGGATTCGAACCAGCGACCCCATGCTACGAAAGCAGGTGCGCTGTCAGACAGCGCTATATTCTTATAAATCACCCCTGCCAAGGAAAAAAATGGTGCGTTATTTATAGACATAATGTGCCACACTGCAAAGCTGCACATTTGGAGATGCAGCTAAGATACTTAATGGTAATTTGCAGGACACGGTAAATGTCTGGCGGCCAAATATGGACGGCATCAGAGTAGGACGTAGCGCCATCAATTCTTATGAGGTTGTTCTATCCCGCGAAAGGGTTGAATTGTAATTGTAAGAGTTAATACCAGGATTCTTTTATTGAGCCTCTACGTTCTCGTTGTGTCTGGTTGGTTGAAGGAGACCCGTACTCGCGTAATTTATCCCGGCCAATGACCACCCAACCGTCAGCCCGTTCAAAAAACATGATGCGATCTTGATTCATTAACAATTCAAATTCTTTTTTGCTAACGGATCGCTCTGTTCCATTTTTCAGGACAACGGGAATCTTCATAATAGAGCCTCCTTCGGATTTGTTCTGATGGAGTCAAAATATCGACGCTCTCGCCTCCTCTTATACCGTTAATAGTTGAATTCGTAAATGCTCTCCAATTGAGACTAGTGGGACATGAGAACCGGTACCGTCATCGACTCCAGTATGGTGCGGGTTGCGCCGCCCAGAACCCATTCTCTAAGACGGGAATGTCCATAGCATCCCATCACAATCAGATCGGCAGATAAGTCTGATGCGCTTGACAGCAGTTCATTGCCGACGTCAATCTCGATGCCGTGCAGATCTTTAACTTCTGCCTGGATACCAAGGCGTTCCAAATAATGAACCATATTCTCGCTTTGGATAATATCCTTCGTGCTGTTTTCGGAGTTGACCACCATGACATAGACCTTGTCCGCAGACCTGAGAAAAGGCGTTGCATTTGAAATAGCTCGGGTCGCTTCTTGACTGCCATTCCAGGCAACGATAATACGTTTTCCGATGGTGGGGAAATCACCGGCATTCGGCAAAATCAATACCGGTCGGACGGCAGTCAGGACTAAACGCTCCGGGAAATCCATATCGACTCCCGAGTCGTCCTTGGAATCACTCTGACCGATCACGACAAGGTCAGCATATCGAGCGCGCGATGACACGGCCTGAACCGGCTCAGTGTACGCAGTTTGCCATTCAATATCATGTAACCCTGCTTCTGAGGTTTGTTTGCGGAAAACTTCTTCGGCATGCGACATTGACTCGACGGCGATTTTGTTTTGGGCGGCTTCGATCTCCGCCCCCATTTGAGCCATTATGTAGCCAGGTGGGATATAGGGTGAAAAAACATAAAGACCAACCAAATATGCATCGTACTTTTTGGTTAAGTCAATGGCGACTGCCAGGCGCTTTTCAGTGTGCTTACCGGAGTCGATGTGCACAAGAATGGTTTTGTAGCTCATGGGGCCCCCTTCATTGGTTGACTGTCAAGGGTTCATGTTTCACTATGCTACTGTTTTTTGCAGAGTTCTGATTCGTAAACTTGATGGTTATGTCTATGATCTATTTCAAACAGTCCTCACGCCACATACATTGACCTTGATCACACACGTCAGCTTGACCGGTCTGGAAACAGCTTTCGTTGCCTTCCTCCCTTTGCATCGTGCGAATCAGGTCAGCCTTCTTCATGCGACCCGGGTTCAGACCGCGGCTTCTGGCAATCTGCTTGACTTCATTCATATTCATGGTTTAAACCTCCCTTCCTTAATGATAGATTCGCTGCGTTATGAGATCCAGTCGATGGTAAATTTCATCAATTCAGCACGACTGCCAAACGTTAATATTATTTAACCGCTTGTTGTTAACGATATTACTTATATGCTTGTTGTCAAGGGTGAGAGGTCGATATGTGCGGTATAATTCAGAACACTTAAGCACATGTTTTATAACAACAAAGAAATTCTTTTTTTATCAGGGGCAGGTGTGATCTCAACAGGATGACCGAAGAGAGGCGCCATGATCATTCTGGCTCACGACGGTTCAATTTACGGTGATTGGGTCGCACGTTATGCACTGCAGTTTGCTGCCAGCGAAGCAGACCGCAAGCTGCTTCTCCTGCATGTTTTGGACGGCAATATCAAGCCAGACATTGTTGAAGCGAGGTTTGCCCGGTTTACGAAGGACTGCCAGGAAGTTGGAGTGGAATGTGCCCCGCACCTTCTGCCGCTTGGCAAAACGGTCCATCGCAGTTTGCATCAGGCGATTCCCCGCGATCCTGAGGCATTGCTGGTATGCGGTACTCGGGTAAAGCCTAATAAACGTTCGTTTCTGAGCGGATCAGTGGCTGAAAAACTGTTACGCTCTCATCAATGCCCGGTTCTCGCCTTGCGGGTTGTACAGCCAGGTCTCCTTGGCAACCCACATGACCTACTCATACCGCTTGCCGGGCATCTGAGAGGTTTTGCCCGGGTCTGGCCGGTATTCCGTCGCCTGGCGTTACATTTAAATACCGTTCACCTCTTTCGTGCCTTAGCCATCAACCCTCTATTGCAAACTCATCTGACGCCAACCCGCAAGCAAGTCCTACATAACATTGGTCGTGCACATCTTGCACAAATCTGTGCCGAACTCAAGGAACTCATGCCGCTTCAGCCCTTTCGGCTGGATCAGCGCATCTCGTTCACAACCGACTGGGCGTATGAAATCCTGACTTTGTCCAGTCGACTCAAAGTCCAGATGATACTGCTGGGAGTGAGTGAACGTAGCCTCGCGCACCGCATTTTCCACGGCGTTGGTATTGAGAAGGTTCTGCGCGAAACGCCATGCGATATTGGCATTTACCGGGGACCATGAACGTACATGGACAAATTCAAAATCTGTCTGTCGAGGGTGTCTATCAAGCCCTGGGGAGTTGTGCAGACGGTTTAGGCCTTGACGAGGCCGCTGATCGTTTGAGTGAGGTCGGCAGAAACAGCGTCGAGGTGAAAGATCCCTGGCGGCTTTTCCGCAGCCTTATGCATCAATTCACTAATTTTTTTACCCTCCTGTTGTTTGCTTCGGCTGGAATTTGTTTTGTCGCTGAGTACCTACAGGCCGGGCAGAGTATGTTGGTTCTCGGATGGGCCCTGGCTGGCGTGGCGCTACTCAACGCGCTTTTCAGTTTTATCCAGGAATATAAAGCTGAACGGGCGATGGAATCCTTGCGCCAGTTTCTGCCGCCGATGGTGCAAGTCGTGCGCGGCGGGCAGACGCTCTCTTTGCTGAGCGAGGAACTGGTACCGGGAGATCTCCTCCTACTCAAAGAGGGTGACCGGGTACCGGCTGACACCCGTCTGGTCCTGGCCGAAGACCTGGTCGTCAACAATGCGCCATTGACCGGAGAGTCGTTACCGGTCAGCTTGACGGCGGAACCGGTCGACCGACGACTGGTGGAGAGCAATAATATTGCATTTGCCGGTTGTTTGGTGCTGCGTGGCAGCGGTCAAGCGATAGTCTTTGCGACCGGTTTACGTACAGAATTTGGCAAGCTGGCCCACCTCTCTCAGGCACTTCGTCGTACGTCGTCACCGCTGGAACGGCAAATTGCCCACATGGTCAGAACACTGACTTTGATTGCCGTCAGCCTTGGCTTCTCTTTTTTCCTCTATGGCATGCTCAGTGGTCGATCACTCTGGGTTAATCTTGTTTTTATGATGGGAATTATTGTTGCCAATGTCCCCGAAGGGTTGTTGCCGACCTTTACCCTGGCACTGGCCATGGGTAGTAGACGCATGGCCCGCAGGAACGTGCTGGTCACGAGCCTCAGCGCAGTCGAGTCAATGGGTGCTGTCCAGGTGATTTGTACCGACAAAACCGGCACTCTTACCCATAATCAACTTGCCGTCACCCGCCTGTTGCCAGCAGGCGCTGAATCTGAATTCAATGATCAAAAGGAGCGCAAGCGCCTTCTCGAACTGGCCCTTTGTGCCTCCCAGGTCCGCAAGACCGATGCAGGCTACAGTGGCGACCCGCTTGATGTCGCTATCATCGAACGGCTTGTTGCAGAGGCTGGGAGAGCGGATCAGATACAGTCCGACGGGCAGCGGCACTTTCCATTTGATGTTGATAAAAAGCGGGCCGCCGGTCTTGGCATAGTCGCAGACCAACAGGTCTTCGCCGTTAAAGGGGCATGGGAAGCTATTCGTCCGATGCTGACCGGCATTGAATCCGGAGATGGCACGACGCTCGCCGTGGATCAGATGACCCTCGATCGGGCCGAGGAGACCATGATCACCTTGGCCTCGACAGGATTTCGGGTCGTTGCCGTTGCCTACCGCTCAATTGAATCGGTTTCAAACCGGCACTATTCTCAGGATCAATTAGAAAAGGAGCTTGTCCTGGCAGGTTTCCTTGGGATTGAAGATCCGATCAGGCCAGAGGTCCCGGCTGCCCTGGCCAGCTGCCACGCCGCTGGAGTCAAAGTCCTTCTGATTACAGGCGATCATCCCGACACGGCGTTGAACGTTGCCGCTCGTTGTAATCTGATTGACCAGAGTGCTTCTGCCGAAGTGGTTATGACAGGAGACATCCTTGAAAAATTGAGTGAATCAGAGCTCGTCGAGGCTTTGAACACAGGAGTCCGTATCTTTGCCCGCACCAGCCCGTCGCAGAAAATGAAAATCGTCATGGCGATCAAAGGCATGGATCAAATTGTCGCCATGACCGGAGACGGGGTCAACGATGCCCCGGCACTCAAGGCGGCCGACATCGGCATAGCAATGGGGAAAAGCGGGACTGATGTGGCTCGTGATTCTGCCCAAATTATCTTGCTTGATGATAATTTTGCCTCAATCGTAGCCGGGATCGAAGAAGGGCGGACAGTCTTTCTCAATATCCGTAAATTCACCAACTACGTACTTGTCAGCAACGGTCCGGAGATTCTTCCTTATCTGATTTACATTCTGCTGCCGGTGCCTTTGGCGCTGACGGTCATCCAGATTCTCGCTATCGACCTGGGGACAGACATTATCCCTTCAATGGCACTCGGTCAGGAACCCCCCGACCCGGAATCAATGCAACAGCCGCCTCGCGGCCAGGAGTTCCGGCTTCTCAGCCCAGGATTAGTCGTTCACAGCTACCTGTTCCTCGGTTTGCTAGAGGCAATGTGGTCACTTGGGCTGTTCTTTTATGTCCTGGTGGATGGCGGGTGGCATTTTGGGATGGAACTTGCGGCCGACGACCCTCTTTATCGCTCGGCGACCGGGATTGCCTTGGCAACCATCCTGCTGATGCAGATCGGCAACCTGATCGGTCGTCGCTACGAAAATTTATCAGGACTTGACCTGGGAATATTCAGAAACCGCTTAATGATGGCGGGAATTATGATTCAAATGATCTTTTCCTGGGGGTTGTTGTACTTTCCGCCGTTACAGAAAATACTGGGGACCGGACCTGTGAACGGTTCAGTTTACCTGGTCGCCTGGTTGGGGATCCCTTTGATTTTTGGCGCCGATTATCTGCGAAAACGGTTGTTTTTAAAAAAAGCAGAGCACAATGATTCTCCTCACTGTAAGAGGCTCCCCTGATCTTTCAGATTATTGACCAACCCCCCATGTGATGCTGGGTTTTATTAGATGGCAGGAGGAGCTTCTATGAAGCTTGGGGAAACAGATGAACCATCTAATTGCCCTCTTTATCATGTCGTCTGGCCGAACTTTGTCAGTAGCCTGTGGTCACCCGGGTTAATCCCCGGCTGGCCCTGTTATTTTCTCTCCTTGGCTTTAGTTCCCTGAAATCTCTGGTTTAATAGTAACTATTCGGTGTATTCAAATGCCTCTTCTTGATTCCGACATGCAAGATGGACGCACAGTTGGATAAAGAGGATTGGCTGGTCGACGGCTGTAATATAGCCTGTCACGAGAGCGGATCTTTATGAGTCAAGAATCATTGACCGGGGCGATTTTTCTCCTCCTGAACATCTCCCTGCATGTTGTGTTTGTCGTCAGGGTTTTGTTGCGTCCCCACCGGGAGCCGGCCTCACGGATCGCCTGGGTCGTGGTGATTGTCGCTGTGCCGCTGCTGGGCATTCTGGCTTATCTGTTCTTCGGTGAAACCAACATCGGACGCCGCCGTGTAGCGCGACTGCGTGAAAGCATTGCACGGCTGCCGGGCTGGAACGATGCTGCGGCCGAGAGCGTGATATGGCAGCGGGAGGACATTCCACAGCGCTACATGCATCTATTTCAAGCCGGACAAACAATCAACGGATTTGCTCCCGTGGGCGGCAACCGGGGGCACTTGCTGCCAGATTCCAACGCAACGATTGACGCCATCGTCGCCGACATCGATGCCGCACAGAATCATGTCCACCTGTTGTTCTATATCTGGTTGACGGATCACAACGGCTGCAAGGTCATCGAGGCACTAAAGCGGGCGGCGGCTCGTGGTGTGACCTGTCGGGCGATGGCTGATGATTTGGGCTCGCGCAGCATGATCGGCTCGAAACACTGGAGGGCTATGCGCGAAGCCGGTGTTCTTTTGGCCGTTGCTCTGCCGGTCGGCAACCCGGTATTTCGCCTTTTGATAGGTCGTATTGACCTGCGGAATCACCGCAAAATCATCGTTATCGACAATCAGATCACCTATTGCGGCAGCCAGAATTGTGCTGATCCGGAGTTTCAGGTGAAAGCCAAATATGCCCCCTGGGTCGATGCCATGATCCGCTTTGAAGGACCGGTCGCCCGGCAGAACCAGTACCTCTTTACCAGTGACTGGATGGCCGAAACAAACGAAGATATCAGTGGCCTGCTCAGAGAACCCATTTCGGAAACTGAAAGCGGATTCCCGGCACAGGTGATCGGCACCGGGCCGACTGTCCGTTACTCCGCCATGCCCGAGATGTTCGAGACCTTGATCTACGCCGCCCGCAGGGAGCTGGTTATCACAACGCCTTATTACGTTCCCGACGAGTCGATGCAGGCAGCCCTCTGTGCGAGCGCCTACCGGGGCGTCGAAACAACCATCATCTTTCCGGCACGAAACGACTCATGGATCGTCGGTGCCGCCAGTCGCAGTTACTACTCTGATCTGCTGGCTGCCGGCGTCCGTATCTTTGAATACGAGGGTGGGTTACTGCACACCAAGTCTTTGACAATCGATGGCGAAATCAGCCTGATTGGTTCGGCGAACATGGACCGGCGCAGCTTTGAACTCAATTTCGAGAACAATATCTTGTTTTACGACCAGGCTCTGACTGGTGAGCTGCGTCAGCGGCAGGATAGCTACATCGCCAGCTCCAGAATTGTGGCCGCCGAGATGGTGGAGAGTTGGAGCTGGCAGCACCGACTCTGCAACAATGCGATTGCCATGTTTGGACCTGTATTATAATTAGATAACTGCATGGTGACGGGGTAAATTTATTCAAAGAGGTTGGAAGGTAGATCCATTTATGCAAACCTGGCAATCCTGGCTTTATTTAATTTTTTCTACAGCCTGGTAAGCGGGGACCTCGAAAAAACCCCTTTTAACGGCGCGGTCGTTTTCACCGTCTCACCCCTCCATGAAGAGGGGCTTTTTATCTCTTTTGGGATTCAGAATGCCCGCCATGTCCCGATTCTAAATACACAACGACCTGACCATTTGATTCTCGTTGGTCAGGTCGCCTTTAACATTTCACTGCAATCTGATAGAGAGGTTCTGCTTAAGCCGGCGTCCAATAACAACGCTTCGGTGAAACAATTTTCTCTTCCTTCTTTAATTGCGCCATTGCCTTGTCTACAGCTTTTCTATCGAGGCCGCCAAGTTCAGAAATTTTCCCGGCATTGAGAGGCTGGCCTTCAGCACGCATGACTTCAAGAACTTTTTCCTTAACATCCATAAAAGTGCTCCTTGAAACGAAAGGTTATCGAAGTGATTTAACATGACACCGAAATAGGTTACCAAGTCTGTGTAGCGGAATCAATGGTCATGGCAACTTGCGTCAGCCGAGGAAAAAATCAAGTGGGGGCGTGCTCATAATCCTGGAGACATCTCAAGAGCAGGTAGTCAAATTTCAGGCTTGCGAGACACGGTTCTTGCCCAGTGACTTGGCCTTATACATTGCCTCGTCAGCACGCTGCAAGAGTTGGTCGCATGATTGGGCGTTGTTCTCTATGAAGGTTGAGGTGCCTGAACTGATCGTGACCTGTTCACCATCGAGGCATTCGAATTGGTGTTCCCGGATCATCGAGCCTAACCGGTTTGCCATCTCCAGGGCTCCTTCCGAGGTTGTGTTCGGGAGGATAACCGCAAATTCTTCTCCGCCATACCGTGCCGGGATGTCACTTTGTCTGGCTATGCTGTTCGTGAGCTGACCAATTGTACCGAGGACCATATCGCCATGGGTATGGCCGTAATTGTCGTTAATCCGCTTAAAATTATCGATGTCAAAAAAGACCAGAGAAAGAGGCGTGTCATAGCGGCTCGCTCTGCTGAACTCTTTTTCAAGGCAGCTGTAAAAATGCTGATGGTTGTAGAGTTTTGTCAAGCCGTCCCGAATGGACATTTCTTCAAAAAACTCTTGTGCGGTTTGTGTCCTCTCGAACAGGATCGCCGTTTCCAGGGCGTTGGCGGAAAGGTTCGCGACCAATTGGCACAGTTTGTGGATTCTTTTGGTGACGCCATCGGACAGCGGGGTCGCCATCCGCAGAAGAAAAGTCCCTATGACGCTTTCCTTTTTAATGACCGGAATGACAACGATTGAATTGAAATTAAGACCTTTAATCTGTGTCCTTACGGAATCCATGAGAGGGTCATTTTTTATGTCATTAATTATGACGGGCTGCTTGGAGTTCAGGGCCTTTTTGATTTCCGGGTATCTGCATAATTCCAGCTTTATATCTTCATGGAGCGCGAGGTCGCTGCTGGCCTTGACAAAAGGAACGCCTTCGTTGTTGATGCTGACAATGGAGCAGCGCGCATTGCCGATCATACCCGCCATCTTGTCAACGATCAGATGAAGGATGGTCATCGGATTGCGGATTGCAGAAATGTTTTCTGCCAGCTCAAGGAGCAGTATCAAATCGTTTTGTTCTAAATCGACATAGTAATCTTTGGGCCGAAGGTGGGCGCCGACCCGTGAAAGATTTCCGGAAGACACATCGGCTTTGTAATGTAATCGTCAGCACCAACCTTTAAGCCACGCGCAATGTCTTCCTTTTTTGTAAGCGAGGTGAACAGGATGACAGGAATTTTTCTTGTCTCAGCGTTCTCCTTGAGAACACGGCAGGCATCAATCCCGTCTTTTACGGGCATTTCAACATCCATGACAATCAGGTTGGGTTTCAGTGCCCTGGCCAGAGAGATGGCCTCATCACCATTTTTCCCTTCTATGATGTCGTATTGATCTTTCAGGGCGTCTTTCAGAACACGTCTGAAGAAAAACTCGTCATCGACAACAAGAATTTTCAATCCTGTCTGCACAAAGATCTCCTGCGGGCAAGTTGCTTAAAAATATCACTCTGAAGAATACTTAAATACTGGAAATATCGCAATCAAAGAAAGCCGCCGATCCCGATCGTGGTATTTCGGGATTTGAATTCCAGGGTCGCCGAGAACGCTTCTTAAGCATAACACTGTTTTGCCAAGGCCTATACCTCCGATCAAAAAAGTCTGCACGCCTGGCCTGGTCTTCATTACAGGCAAGACGACGTATGACGGCAGAATCGTACTGCTCGAGAGAAAAGTTCGCTGGTCTGAAACAAGACCCGGCAGAAACTAGTCATGAAATGAAGTCTGGGATGGGTGCTCAAGCACAAGATCTTTACATGGAAAACCGCTATTTCGGACTATTCACCTTCAATAATGTTCTGCAAAAGTCTCAATAGTCAGGTTAGGCTTGAAAAAAACCATACGGCGCCTGCCACGAGCGCCGTATGGTTTTTAAATAGATGAAAATGAAGAAGATGCGCTCATTATAGCAAGGCCTTTAATATTGTCAAACATTGTTTTATAAAAACTGAAATATCTGTCCAGGCGTTATGAACCCGGCTAAACGCTATGTAAGAAAAAAATCAGAACAGTTTTGATATACTGCTACGTGATTAATGGAAGGCAACTCCCTGAAAAGGACAGAATGAATAAAGTGATTTTATGTAGTTGCGGCGACGGTCTCCCTGTCATATCAGGCCTTGTCAGCAAAGATACAAACGCCTTCCAGGCGATGCATGTTTGCTCTAATTGTGAACAGATCTTGTTTGATTGCGAGCTAAATCCAGGCATGCAGCTTATTGCCACAAAAGACATCGAAAGTCTCACAGGTGATTATGTGGTTGCCCGGGGCAGGGTCCTGCGCATCTCTGCTTTTGGCGAATTACCGTCCAGCTCTTCTCCCGGGTTGCTCTTTGCCGGTCTTCTCGGGGTTGGTGTCTTTCCCCCACAAGGTTATGCAACGCAGTGGGATATTCATAAAATCCTGGGTACCGCAGATCAAGTTCTGTAATGGAGGTCCGCTGAATACGCGGCGCGTTTCTTTATTGTCTTTAGTTTTAAGCGGGCAGTTGGCTTCTCGATAGGGATTCTTCAGAGAGCCTTTCATCCATACGCATATGGCCATCTGGAAAAGGATGGCCTCAGTTTATTGATCGGGTGATTCATGATCAGGCTTTTTAAGAAGATTTCGACCGGTCACAATTGTCTGCGTGCCGAGGTTCTACCTCTTCAGGACCTTGAGACTGCCGTGTATTCTTGGAACATTTCGGTATACTTTACCTGGTGATGGGATACTGTATGGAGCGGACACTCTCGGTCCTTCTTGTTTCCTCTGATATGCGTCAACGGCAGCAAGTGACCTCGCCAATTCCAGGCAAGTGACTATCGATATGCTGTAGAGTTGGGCCTGGCGCCATCGGCTATGGAACAACGCGGTCGCAATATTCGGCTCGGTTTTTAAAAAAGTAATCGTCGTATCTATTCGCAGGAATAAAGGATCGCGACACAGGAATAGAGGATGGAACCCTTATCTGATTTAACCCCGCCTGCCGGGAGATCTCTCCGGATGTGGTTGTTGGGAGGCTTATTTGCGCTGCTGCTCCTGCTGCTGGCGGGACTGCTGCTGGTGGGTCAGTATCTCTCCTCTCCCACAGTCATCAACAAAATCCAGCAAGTGGTTGCCGAGCAGGCCGGGATCAAGCTGGAGTTCCAGGCGATCGAACTGGATTATTTTCCCCAACCGGCGATCGCTTTGCAGCAGGTCAACCTGACCATCCCGGATTATGGCCAGGGTAAGGTCGACGAGATCAGTCTCTCGCCGGTGATCCTGTCGTTGCTGGTCGGTGACCTGCGCCTCGGTCGTCTCAGCCTTGAGAAACCGGAATTCAGCCTGAACGTGCCTGTCTCAAAATCGCAGAAATCTCCTGCTTCATCCGGTCAGGATGACGGGCTGGAGGCCAGCCTGGCCGAGATCTTTGCGATACTCGGACAGGTCTCCACTGGTTTCGAACTGGTGATCAGTGAGGGGCAGCTGAATGTCGGCCGTGACCAACAGCTGCTGGTTGAAGCCGGCGACCTGGATCTGCATTTGGCCCTGGCAGGAACGGATTCCCGCAAAGCCAGTGTCACGCTGCGCAGCAAGGCTGCCGTGTTGAACGTCCGGCGCAATGGCCACAAGGAGGCCCTCAAAGGGGCCGAGCTGAATGGCAGCGTTGCGATTGACGGTGATACGATCAACCTGACGCTCAAGCATCTGGCTTTGGAAGAACCGGGCCTTGAGCTGAGCGGTAACATCGAGCA
>JAFDBW010000140.1 GCA_019313105.1 Deltaproteobacteria bacterium
AATATTCAACGCATCATGGTGCGGACGACCAACTGGGTAGGTGATGCCGTGATGACGACTCCGGCCCTCGGCGCGATCAGGGAAACATTCCCCGATGCAAAGATTACGGTCGTGGCGAACCCGCTGGTTGCCCAGCTGTTTGAGTTCCATCCTGACTGTGATGAAGTCATCGTCTATGACAGGCAGGGTCGACATGCCAGGTCTATCGGCTTTTTGCGTTTTGTCGCCATGCTGCGCGGCAGGAAATTCGACTGTGCAATCCTCTTTCAAAATGCCATCGAGGCGGCTATCATGGCCTTTCTCGCTGGGGTGCCGAAGCGGCTTGGCTACATTACGGACAGTCGACGCCTGCTGTTGAATTACCCGGTGCCGATCGGTCATCAAGAGCGTGCCCTGCATCACACGGATTATTACCTGCACATGCTCGCACAATGTGGGGTTACGACCGGTACCAAACAACAGCGTCTGGCTCTCAGACCGGATGAAGTTCAGTGGGCGGTCGAGACCCTTCCACAAGGACGGTTTGTCGTCGTCAACCCGGGTGCGGCCTACGGTTCTGCCAAACGCTGGATTCCGGAACGGTTTGCCGCGGTTGCCGATGAACTGGCCAGCAGCTACGGAATGTCGATCGTGCTGTCTGGTGGCCCGGGCGAGATGGAGATCGGTGCGGACATTGCAAAAGCCATGCAGTCACCGCACCAGAATCTCATCGGCAAGACCAGCGTCCGGCAGATGATGGCAGCCCTTGCCTCAAGCAGTTTAATGATTACCAATGATTCCGGACCGATGCATGTCGCGGCCGCTTTTAACGTTCCAATGGTCGCTATCTTTGGCCCTACCGACCACACCACGACATCGCCATGGGGGACGAACTCGCAGATCGTGCGCCACCCGGTCGAATGTTCACCCTGTATGCTGCGCCAGTGCCCCATCGACCACCGTTGCATGGAACGGGTAACGGTTGAGGACGTCATGTCCGCTGCCGCCGGCCTTCTGGAAGATGCTCGATGAAGGTTCTTATCGTCAAAGTCAGTGCCCTCGGCGATATCGTCCATGCGCTGCCGGTCCTCGCTCACTTGCATGCTGTGCAACCCGGTATCTCCGTCGACTGGCTGGTAGAAAACAACTTTGCCCCTCTGCTGAAGAATCATCCGCTGCTGCGCAAAGTCGTCCACCTGGATACCAGGGGCTGGCGACGACAAGGCCCCATGGCTGCGATCAAAGGCTCCTGGATGGTTGGCCGACAGCTCAGGGAAGAAGCCTATGACGTGGTCCTCGATCTGCAGGGCAACAGTAAAACAGGTCTCTTCACCTGGCTTAGTGGCGCCCCGAAAAGGTACGGCTTTGATCGTTCTCAGGCCAGAGAATGGATGAATACCCTGACAACCAACTGTAAAGTACACATTCCTCCGGAATGTCACCATATAACGAGCCGATATCTGCAGATTGCTCGAAATGCTTTTCCTGGTGAGGCAGATGTTCCTCTTTGTGGCCCCCTGCCTGTCCAGGCCGAGGCGGAACAGGCCGTTTCTGTTATGCTGGAAGAACAGAGTGTCACGCCCGGCGAATTTATTGTTGCGCATTACGGAACGACCTGGGAAACCAAATTATGGCCTCTTGACCACTGGCTTGAATTGACCAGAGCACTGGTTCTGGAACAGGAGCATCAGCTTGTGCTGACCTGGGGAAACGATCTTGAAAGGCACGCCGCAGAGCGCATGGCAGAGGCGTGTCAGGGCAGGGCTGTGATCTGGCCTCGTGGCACTTTACAAGAGTTGGTCGCTTTGCTTGCTGCAGCCCGCCTGGTGATCGGCGCTGATACGGGCCCGGTTCATATCGCAGCGGCGGTTGGCACCCCGACAGTCTCCATCTTCCGGGTTACGGACAGTCAACGCAATGGCCCCCCGGGTAACAGGCATATTCGCCTTCAGGCTGCGATGGACTGTTCCCCCTGTCTGCGCAAATCCTGTGATCTGGATCGCGAATGTGGCCAGAGCGTGACAGTCAGCAGCGTCAAAGACGCGGTGGCAAAGCTGATAAGCCTTCAATGAAACAGGAAAGACGGTTTACTCCATGAAGCTGGCGTTTTGCCTGAATTACTATTTTCCTTTCGGCGGTCTACAAAGAGATTTCCTTAGAATTGCCACGGTCTGCCAGTCGCGCGGTCATTCCATCAATGTTTACACAATGCATTGGGAGGGCGACAGACCAGAGGGGTTCACAATCAACATTGTTAAACCCCGTGGTTTGACGAATCATGCACGGTCACGGGACTTCGCCCGCCAAGTTATGGCACAGCTGGCCGTATCAAAGTGCGATCTGATCGTCGGTTTTAGCAGAATGCCCGGCCTTGATGTCTATTATGCTGCAGATTCCTGCTACCGCGAGAAAGTCCTGTCGAACCGGCCGCTCCTCTCCCGTTTTGGCGGCCGTTTCCGGATTTATTCTGCCATGGAGCGGGCGGTCTTCGCTGCCGAGTCGAAGACTGAAATCCTGCTGATCGCAGAAGCCGAAAAAGTCAAGTTCATGCGTCATTATGAAACACCAGAAGAGCGCTTTCATCTGCTTCCTCCCGGCATAGAGAAAGACCGGGTCGCTAATTTAGATGCCCCTGAAATACGCAAGGCTTTGCGCAGTGAATTTGGGCTCAACTCAGAGGATTTTATGCTGCTGTTGATCGGCTCACGTTTTCGTACCAAAGGTGTGGACCGTGCCATAAAGGCCCTGTCTGCGTTACCGCAACGGCTTAAGGAACGAGCCGGGCTGTATATCGTCGGCCAGGACAAGCCTGACAGTTACATACATCTGGCCCGCAGGCTGGGTGTTGAAAACAACGTTTATTTTCTCGGCGGGCGATCTGATATCCCGCGTTTTCTGCTCGGTGCCGACCTGCTGGTCCATCCTGCCTATATCGAGAATACCGGCACGGTACTGATCGAGGCAATCGCTGCAGGACTGCCAGTCCTTGCCAGCAAAGTATGTGGCTACGCCGGGTACATCGAGCGTGCCGGAGCAGGCAAGTTAATACCTCAGCCTTTCCAGCAAGAAACCATGAACGATCAACTCGTGACCATGCTTGACTGGAAAGAACTTGCTGGTTGGCAGAGCAATGCGTTGAACTATGCAAAGTCGGCTGATATATTCAGTTTGCCTGAAAAAGCTGCGGATCTGATCGAATCAGCCGGTCGAAGGAAGATGTCTTGCTGAATTTGCGGCCTGACCTTAAAAAAATATTTTCCGGTCCCGATGCCGAGGTTTTCGATCAGATCATGAACCTTCAGGGCGAAGCCTATCGCGACCTTGCCGGTCGCAGAACCATCCGGGTCGTCTTGGGTGGACATGGCTACTTTGCCAAGCTCCACTATGGCGTCGGCTGGGGAGAGATCTTCAAAAACCTGATTCGCCTGAGTCTTCCAGTTGTGGGTGCCAGAACCGAGTGGCTTGCGATCCAGAGGTTTGAAGAACTCGGGGTGCCGACGATGTCGATTGCGGGCTTTGGCGAAAGGGGGGTTAATCCAGCGGAGAGGCAATCCTTCCTGATTACCGATGAGCTGACCGGGACAATCAGCATGGAGGATTATTGTCGCTTTTGGTGTAAGACTCCACCGTCGCCCAGGCTCAAGAGATCGATTATCGAGAAAGTGGCTGGCATGACCAGGCAGCTGCATGAAAATGGCGTAAATCATCGTGACCTGTATATCTGTCACTTCCTGATGAAGGAGGCCTCGGCGAAGTCGGGTGCGTCTCCGGAAGAGATCGATCTCTGCATCATCGATCTTCACCGAGTCCAGATAAGGCCAAAAACGCCTCGGCGCTGGATCGTCAAGGATGTCGCCGGTCTGCATTTTTCGAGTATGGATATTGGCCTGACGCAAAGGGACTTGTTTCGTTTTATGAGGTTTTACCGTGGGCGCGCCTTGCGGCAGCAGCTCTGTGAGGAGCAGGGCTTCTGGAAAGCCGTTGAACGCAAAGCCATGCAACTCTACCGAAAGCCATGCTGACTGTCCCAGACAGCAGGCTCATGTTGGCGAGGAATGGAAGGACAATTTAATGATCGAAGAAATCAACCGACAGCTGAAATCCCATAACGACACGATCAGTATGATCGGTGAGGCACTCGTTGAACCTATCGCAGAGTGTGTGCGCCTGCTTGCCTCAGCTCTGAAAAACGGGCACAAGATTTTAATTATGGGGAACGGTGGCTCCGCCGCCGATGCCCAACACCTGGCTGCAGAACTGGTTGGACGTTTCCTCATGGAACGCAAAGCGCTCCCGGCGATTGCCCTGACGACCGATACATCTATCCTGACTGCTATTGGCAATGATTA
>JAFDBW010000141.1 GCA_019313105.1 Deltaproteobacteria bacterium
CAGGTCATCCAATAACCCAGGGATGCGGCACGCGGGACGTGTGACGCGAAAGTCAAAAGCGTTGGACAATGTAACCATAGATAAACTCGGATGGACATGATGCGAATCAACCTGTGAGGTTTTATGATATCAACGAATGAAATGAATCGCGTTCCGCGTTCCACCTCCTGCATCCCGGATTCTAAAAGAACCCTGGTAACCGGTGCGGCAGGTTTTATCGGCTCCCATCTCTGCAAGCGGTTACTGGAGCGTGGAGATCGGGTGACGGGCATCGATAACCTGAACGATTACTATGATGTGTCACTTAAGGAAAGCAGGCTCAAGATACTGGAAAAATTAGATAACTTTTCATTTATAAAATCTGATATCGCTGATCGGTCTGGTATCGAAAAACTCTTTGTTGAACATCAGTTTGATGTCGTGGTCAATCTTGCCGCCCAGGCTGGTGTCCGTTACTCCCTGACCAATCCGCATGCCTATATCGATGCCAATATCGTCGGTTTTATGAACATCCTTGAAGGTTGCCGGCAACAGCAGGTCGGCCACCTCGTCTACGCTTCTTCGTCGTCGGTCTATGGTGCAAACACCAGGATGCCTTTTTCCGTGCATGACAACATCGACCACCCTGTTTCCCTCTATGCTGCGAGTAAAAAAGCCAACGAGTTGATGGCGCATACCTATGCCCACCTCTATGGCCTGCCCTGTACCGGCCTGCGTTTTTTTACAGTCTATGGGCCGTGGGGACGACCAGACATGGCCTTGTTCCTCTTTACCAGGGCAATTCTGGCAGGTGAGCCGATCAATGTTTTCAATCATGGTCGCATGCGTCGTGATTTTACTTACATCGATGATATTGTTGAAGGTGTTGTGCGGGCCGCGGACCGACCGGCACCACCCAACCCTGACTGGTCGGGTGATCAGCCAGACCCCGGAACCAGCGCCGCCCCTTATCGTGTCTACAACATCGGCAACAACAACCCTGTCGAACTGATGTCTCTTATCGAGACCCTGGAAAAGGCCCTGGGCAAGGTGGCAGAAAAGAACTTCATGCCGATTCAGCCTGGTGATGTGCCTGCGACCTGGGCCAATGTCGATGCCCTCAGTGAAGATGTCGGCTTCCGGCCCGAGACACCGATCGAAGTCGGTGTGCAAAAATTTGTTGATTGGTATCTAGAGTATTATTCGTAGTTCAGAAGCGCGAGGTGCGAGGTGAGAAAAAGCAGGGCTTTTGAAAATATAAATGACAAATGTTTTGATCGTCGTATATCCATAAAATCAGTGTCCTGTCAAGCTTTTAAATAGACTTTCCGCGCTTCGCAATTCGCGTCTCGCGCTTCAAGGTTTCCATGAGTTCAATCGTTGCCATAGTCGGTCGGCCCAATGTCGGCAAGTCGACGCTTTTCAACCGTATCCTAGGCCGACGTATGGCAATTGTCGAGGATATCCCGGGAGTTACCCGTGACCGGAATTATGCCGACGTCTCCCGATATGCAAAACGGTTTACCCTGATCGATACCGGCGGCTTTGAGCCGGCCAGTAATGATCGTCTGCTGGCCCAGATGCGCGAGCAGTCGCAATTGGCGATGGAGGAGGCTGATATCATCCTCTTCGTCATGGACGGCCGGGAAGGCCTGAATCCGGCCGATGAAGAAGTTGCCGGCATGCTGCGCCAGGTGGACAAGCCGGTCCTGTTCGTGGTCAACAAGGTTGACGGCCCCAGCCAGGAGGCAATGCTCGGCGAATTTTACGCTCTCGGAGTTGGTGAACTCTATCCGATTTCTGCCGAGCACCGCCACGGCGTCGGCTCACTGGTTGACGAGGTCCTGGACCTCCTGCCGGAACAGGGCGAAGACCAGGAAAACCTTACCGAGACGCGCCTGTCGATCATCGGCCGGCCGAACGTTGGCAAGTCTTCGTTGGTCAACCGACTGCTTGGTTATGAGCGGGTCGTCGCCAATCCGACAGCCGGGACAACCCGGGACAGTGTCGATACGCCGTTTATCTACAATGAGAAACGTTATGTACTGATCGATACCGCCGGCATTCGCCGCAAAGGCAGGGTGTCACAAAAGCTCGAAAAGTATTCAGTGATCCATGCCCTCAAGGCTTTGGACCGCACCCATGTTGCGTTGGTGGTGATAGACGCCGAAGAAGGGATTACTGATCAGGATCTGACGATAGCCGGTTATGCCCATGAACGGGGCAGGGCGGTCATCCTGATTGTTAACAAGTGGGATCTGGTCAAAAAAGACAACACGACTATGGGTGAATATGTCAAGGACGTACGTGATGCCTTCAAGTTCCTCCCAGACAGTCCGATCCATTTTGTGTCGGCACTTACCGGTCAGCGAATCAACAAGATTATGGCCGATGTCGAGATGGTCAGTGACGAGTTCAACCGCAAGGTGTCAACCGCAGAACTCAACCGCGTCCTTAAGGACGCAGAAATCAATCACCCTCCGCCGATGTTCCGTGGCAGAAGACTCAAGCTTTTCTATGCCACCCAGACCGCGGTCCGACCGCCGACTTTCATTATTTTCGTCAATAAAGCCGAGGGCATTCACTTTTCCTACGAGCGTTACCTGATGAACTGCCTGCGCCAGGCCTTCGGTTTTGTCGCCTGCCCGATTCGGTTGAAGTTTTCTGATCGGAAATAATTTTCTGGCGGGAAGAGGGGGAAGGGCAAAGAATAGCCCTTTTTCTAGCCGTAGATCAAAACCGACAAGAACGATTTAGAGGTCAGTTGAAATGTTGAATTTGGGCTATGCACGTTGAAAATAGTGAAACGAGTCAACATCTCAACAAGTCAACGGTTTTAATCGACCCAGTTCTCTGGCATACTCCGCAACTCGCTTCTCGCAACTCGCGCTTCGCGACTCCCGTTTCTTCGAAAACACCTTTACTTACCCTCACTTAATGAAGTATAGTAATTTCTGTTTATTTTCCGGTTGTTACGCTCTGTTGTGAAGCAAATTTGTGGAATTTTTCAATAGCTTATGAGCCTTGTCGGGAACCTTGAAGATCTGGGTCTGGGGGAAATCCTCCAGATAGTCAGCCTGAGCCGAAAATCCGGTGTGCTGCAACTGAACAGTCGTGAGCGGGACGGCCGTGTAATTTTTCGTGACGGTCAGGTCATCCGGGCGATGGCATCAACCTTCCCGGAGAATCTCGGTGATCTCGTTCTGCGCAGCGGCTTGGCCGATATGGAAACCCTGAAACAGGCTCTGGTTATTCAACAGGAAAATGATGACGACCGCCGTATCGGTGATATCCTGGTCAGTGAATTCGGTGTTGACCGCGAAGCGATAGAAGCGGCGGTACGTGAACAATTGGAAAAAATTATTTACAGCTTCTTCGGCTGGGATGAAGGATCTTTTTCTTTTGAGTTGGGGGACTGTCAGGAACTTGTCGTGACCAACCTGAACCCTCTCCAGTTCATGCTTGATCAGGGTTTGAACCCTCAGTGGCTGGCCATGGAAGGTAGCCGCATTCTAGATGAAAAACGCCACCGTGGTGAAGATCTTGAGGAACAGGGGGAGTCTCTCGTCGACCTTGAGTCCCTGCTGGCCGAAGTTAATGGCCAGCCTTCATCCCAACCCTTCTCGGAACCCGACACTGCAGCACAAGCTCCTGCAAGTGCTGACTCCGGCCCAGTCCCGGATTCGCCACGGCGCTTCATCTTGGTTGATGACGACCCGAATACTGCTGAACAGATTGCTGCTCTGCTCCAGGAACACAAGGCACAGGTCCATGCCTATACGAATTCCCCGGCATTCATGGCTGCGGTTGATAAAGCTGATCCCAGGTCGACGACACTGGTGATCGATCTGATCATGCCGCGTCGGGATGGCAGCGGGGTCCTCGGTGGCCTTGAACTCCTTGGGGATATCCGCTCAAAGTACCCTGACTTCCAGATTCTGGTTATGTCAGACCATCCCAACCAGGAAGCGGAACAAAGCGTTCGTGGATTTGGTGTGCCGACCCTGTTCCCCAAACCGAAAAAAAATGAGGTTTTGGATGATCGTGGTCGGGCAGGACTGAAAACTCTGGTTGACACGATTCTGGCATTTGGTACGGCTGACAAGTTGAACACTGTTGGAGACGGTCTGTACAATATCGGTGCTGAATTGCTCAAAGAAATGGGCGAGGTCGCCGTTGGCACTTCTTCACAATCCTCTCAGCAGTCCCCCGGTCTGCATCTTTTGCGTGGTATGCTGCAGGAATTGAACAATCCCTCGCTTGGGGGAGGCATCATTCTCTTGATTCTGCGTTTTGCCAGCGAACTGATGAACCGGGCCGTTATCCTGTTGGTAAAAGACCAAGAGGTTGTCGGTCTGGGCCAGTTCGGGATCGAACTTGAAGGTGAATCCGCGGATGTAAGGGTGCGCAACACACGCCTGCCAAAGGCGGAGAAGCATGTTTTTACAGAAGCCCTGGAGACATTTTCTCCATATCACAGGAATCCGGCAGACACGGAGTGGAACAGTTACCTTTTCAATCAACTGGGCGGAGACCGCCCCTCGGAAGTGTTTGTTGGCCCGCTGATCAGTGAAGGGCGGGTTGTCGCTGTATTGTACGGTGACAACCTGCCTGAACATAAGCCGATCGGTGATACGGAATCTCTCGAAATATTTTTATCTCAAGCAGGCCTGGCGATGGAAAAAGCTCTGCTGGAGCGTCGTATGATGAGCAACCGTAATGCTGTCTGATCAACATTAAATCAGCTTGGGGGCCTACTAATCGTGAGTAAAAAAATTCTGATTGCAGAAGATTCGCTGACCATGCGTTCGCTGATTGTTTCAACGATTGCGACCATGGGCGACTATGAGACGGTTGAAGCGGCCAACGGTTTTGAAGCCTTGCGAATTCTGCCCCGAGAAAAGGTTGACCTGATCATAACCGATATCAACATGCCCGACATCAATGGACTTGAACTGGTCAGCTTCATCAGGAATAGTGATAATTACCGTGAAACCCCCCTCTTCATCATTAGCACCGAGAGCAGCGATCGCGACCGCGAAAAAGGGATGTCTCTCGGAGCCAATGCATATCTTGTCAAACCTTTCGCTCCCGATCAGTTGCAGACCCTGATCCGTGAGTACCTCGGTTGATTTCCGGAGGTAACCGTGTCTGACAAGAGCTCCTCTCAGGCCCTTAAAGATTTCGTCAGTGAGTCAGAAGAAATCATCGGATCACTCAACCTTGATCTGGTCAGGCTTGCTGACTCGGTGGATTCAGGGGACTGCGACCCGGACGTACTCAACAGGATCTTCCGGGGAGCCCACTCGATCAAAGGTCTGGCCGGCATGTTCGGATTCGATGACCTGTCGACGCTTTCACACTCCATGGAAAGCCTGCTTGATGGGTTACGCCTCGGTAAAAGCCCGTTCAACCAGTTCCTGGTCGACACCCTGTTCAGTTCGCTGGATCTTTTAATCAAGCTGATTGATGGGAAAAGCAATGACGAGGATTTTACCCTCGACCTGACACCTGTCCTGACACAGATCAGTCAAGCTGCCCAGGGTGCAGAAGGAAGCGAAGAGAACCCACTTGCCGACCTGGAAATAGACCCCGCCATACTGAATGTGCTCACCGAATTCGAAGAATATCGTTTACTGGAAAACGCTCGTAAAGGGAGACTGCTTCATCTTTTGCGCCTGGACTTCGATCTGACCAGCTTTGACCAGGATCTTGCCGAAGTCACCCAGCAGCTAAAACAGCAGGGGGAGGTGATCAGCACCCTTCCTTCCGCCGGTGATATCGGTGAAAGGATCTCTTTCCAGATTCTGTTCGGTAGCGACCTCGGCCATGCCGATATTGCGATACTACTCGGTCGCGACGCTGTTGATATTCTCACCTATGGGAATAAAACCGAATCGCAAGAGCCGGCTGACTTTGTCATTGAGGAGTCTCCTGAGGTTGTA
>JAFDBW010000142.1 GCA_019313105.1 Deltaproteobacteria bacterium
AGAATATGCGCCAGGCGATGATTTATGCGGTAAAAGCCGCCTATGAACGGGATTTTGAGTTATTGGTCAGTGCCACGCGCAAGATGGGGATTCTCACCGAGGACTCAGATTTTAGTGATCTGAGCAACGTTGCCGAAAATCTATTCGAGATTTTCGATAGTAATCATCTCAATGCCTCCAGCATGCAGGACCTCGCCTTCGGCGTTTTAAACATGTTGCACGACCAGCCGTTCAAACTGCCGCAGGATGTCATTTACGTGATGCGGGTCAGTTCGTTGATTGAAGGACTCGGAACCCAGTACATCGAAAACTTCAACGGTATCAAAGACATCCTGCCAATCCTCAAACAGAACCTGCCGCGCGCGCTGGGAGAGGACGTAATTTCGATCGAACAGCTGAGCAGGGAATTGCTGCAGCTGCCGATAACTGCCAGGAAAGCCCGCAAAGTGGTTGAACTGGCGGAACAGGGCGAACTGGTGGTGCGGATGGCGAGCGCTGATCGTCAATTTATACTGGAGCGGCTCGGAAAACATCTGCATGCCCTCTGCTGGTTGATATTTTTTCTGGCACTGGCATTCTATTTTCAACAATTGCAGCACTGGTGGTCAGTTTATCTTTCCGGTGCCGGCTTGATAGCCGCCGCGGTGGTGCTGTTCAGATACCGGTAACGAACATAACGCTCAGCAATGCTGACGCCACAACCCAAATTGTTTCCAAGAAGGCAAACCGTTTGATTCAGTTTGGAGAGGAGATTTGTCATGAAGATCGCAGTTATCGGTGCGGGGATGGCCGGTTTGACCGTTGCAAGAAATTTGCAGTCGTTTGCTGAGGTGACGGTTTTTGATAAAAGCAAAGGAACCGGTGGCCGTCTTTCCAGTCGTTCTTTTGCAGGGGGATGGATCGATCACGGCGCGCCGTATTTTTCAACGGACTCGCAGGATTTTCTACAATTTCTGCAAAGACATATGTCCACCGACGTCCTGCAGCTCTGGCAGCCCGGTACTTCAGGATTTTTGCCGAAGAATGAACGATGTGGATACATCGGTATGCCGCGCAACAGCGCCGTAACCAGGGCGTTGCTTGGTGACCTGCGCTTCCAACCTTCGACCCGTATCGCCAGGCTGGAACATTGTCCCGAAGGGTGGCGATTATTCAACGATGGAGACACCCTGCTTGGCATCTGGCAACAGGTTGTTATCGCGGTCCCGGCGCCGCAGGCGCTGGTTCTGGTCAGGGACCAGCCGCATTTGGCTGGACAGATTCGTGCTGTCGAAATGGAACCCTGCTGGGTCGCCGCAATCCAGTCAGAATCACCGTTGGAAGATGTCGCCGATCTTTCAGGCTATGAGCATCCGGTCATCTGCAGGATTGTTTGCAACAGCGCCAAACCCATGCGACAAAATGAAAATCTCTATGTTGTCCAGGCGACGAAAGATTGGTCGAAAAATCACCTGGAGGACACGGCCGATTGGGTAGGCAAAAACATGCTGCAGAATTTCTGCTCCCTGACTTCAACCGCTTGCAACTGCAACTTGCTGTTTGTGCATCGCTGGCGCTACGCTTTCACTGAGATCGCTCTGGGGCAGCCCTGTCTCTGGGATACAGAGTTGAAGCTGGGTATCTGCGGTGATTGGTGTCTTGGCCGGCGGGTCGAGGATGCCTGGCAGAGTGCCACTGAACTGGTGCACCGGATACTGCAGGATGCCAAATAGGAACTCGGATTCAGATGCAAGTTGGAAAAACCATTCACGCGCCTGCCGAAGCAGTCTGGCAGAACCTGATCGACACCCGGCTATGGCCTGTTTGGGGGCCATCGATTGTTGCCGTCGAGTGTCCGCAGAGATGGATCTCACAGGGCGCCGAAGGGCGGGTGAAAACAGCTTTACATCTCTGGGTGCCGTTTAGAATCAGCTGTTTTTCAGAACCGCTCTACTGGCACTGGCATGTCGCCGGCATACCAGCAACCGGTCACCGTGTGCGACCGCTGGGTGTTGCCAGCTGCGAACTAATCTTCGAGATTCCTTACAACGCTTTTTTCTACAGGCCAATCTGCCGTCGGGCAATAAACAATATTTCCCGTATAACGTTGGAGCAAAGCAGCAGATGAAGCACGGACGGATATTTCAGCTGATGGATAGCGGAAACGCACTATTTCTGAGGATCGAGGCCGTCGTGATATATAGAATGTGAGTTCGCTCTGCTGAAAAGATGGCTAAAAACTTACCTTGAGCTCGACGTGGCTATTTCTAATTGAACAGTTTTTGATTTTCTCGGCAAGCCCACTTATTCATGAACCAGCTTCCTAAAACGGCTAAAGGAATCCAGAGAAATGAATAGGTAAGCGGAAAATCAGTCAAGACCAAGAGCATCATGATTAATAAAATGGGCGCTATCAGAATGAGAAAAATAAAAACACTGAACATCCAAATCTTGTTAGGCATTTTCAGTCCTTTCGATAACGTGTGCAGACATTTTTTTATAACTTAACACGCTCGATTCCTGCCTGTCCAATCCATGCATACTTATGCAGCCTTAGACTTTCTCAGAAAACCTGTCAAAGAAGCAAAGCCACCCGTTTCCAGGTGGCCATCATTTTACGTATTAATGAACTTCCTAATATCGCTATCAACAAGAAGTTTTTTTGCCTCAAAGTGAGCCACGGATACTTTCGGCATACTAGACATTGCAAATCAACAGGCCATCCCGCAGCGTCGGCAGCCCGGATGACAGCTGTCGCCCGTTCGCGCGTGTAAGGCCGCCAGGTATTCTTCGTACAGGTATCGCCGCTGTACACCCTGGGCGATGATCTCCCAGGGGAAGAGCTCATCATTGGCACGCTCGCGGTGCAGGTAGAAGGCTGGATCAAGACCCGCCTCTTTACAGGCCGCCTTGAGGCTTTTGCCCTCAGCGAGAGGCGACAGAGCCCTGGCAACCCTGCGGTCACCCCGTGACAGGAACCCCTGGAGCTCGGCGTGGCGCAGCGATTCCAAATTCAGGTCGACGTTCGCCATGGGCCGCAGCTGCTTCTGCAACAAGCGGTATTTCTTCTCCAGGGAACTACGGCGTTCCATCGCCGCCCACTGCAGTGGCGTCCACGGCTTCGGCACGAAGGGGTTGACCGAGAGTTGCAATCGACCGAGCCGGCCCCTTGCTTTGCCGATCTCCTCCCATGCCAGGCGGATCTTCGCGGTCAGGTCGATGATCGCCTGCACGTCATTCATGGTTTCGCTCGGCAAGCCGACCATGAAGTAAAGCTTGAGATTTATCATACCGCCTTCCGCGAGCATCTGCACCGCAGTAAGGATCTGCTCCTCATCGATCCCCTTGTTGATCACATCGCGCATCCGTTGACTGCCGGCTTCCGGTGCCAGGGCAAGGGTTTTGTGCCCCGACACGGCGAGCACTTGCACCTGCTCCGTGGTGACCGCGTCAATGCGGACGCTGGAGACCGAAACTTCTCCGCCCTTATCAAGTACGGCCTGGCCGACCTCCGCAAGGGCGCCGTAATCGGAGACTGCTGCAGCGACCAGTCCGACCCGGCCCGGAGCCTCCTCTTCACCAAGCAATTCACGCTGCAGGTGGGTCACGGAATGTTCCCGGAACGGCCGGTAGATGAACCCGGCCGCGCAGAACCGGCAGGCGCGCGGGCAGCCGCGCGACACTTCGACCAGGCGCATGCTGCCGAACTCGGTATCCGGGGTCGCCACGCAGGTGCTGCTCTGGCTGTCGTCAAGCTGCGCCTGCCATTGCCTCTGTACCTGTTCCGGGCAGTCGCCATGCGGAGTCATCTCCTGCAATTGCCCATCCTCCGTGTAGCTGACATTGTAGCCGGAAGGCAGGTAAATCCCGGGCAGTTGTGCAAGCCGATGCAACAACTGGTCACGAGGGCTCTCCTCGACGGCGAGCATGGCCTCAAGCAAGCCGGGCAGGATCACCTCTGCCTCGCCGACGGCGAACAGGTCCATGATCTCCGCCAGCGGCTCCGGATTCATGAAAGCGCAGACGCCTCCGCACAGGATCAACGGGTGTCGTCCGCTTCGATCGTCCTGCCATATTGGCAATCGGCCAAGCTCAAACAGGATCGGCAGGTTCAGGTAATCGTTTTCAAAGGAGATGGAGAATGCCACCAGGTCGAATTCGTCGAGGGGACTTTGTGTTTCGACCGACACCAGCGGGAAGCCGGTGCGACGGTGCTCGTCGAGGTCTTCGGGGTCAGGGAGGAAGAAGCGTTCACAGAGAGTGTCTTCCCGGCTGTTGAGCATCCGGTAGACGGTTTGCAGGCCAAGGTTGCTCATCCCCTGGTAGTAGGTGTTCGGGTAAACCAGGGCCACCGTCAGCCGACCGCCCCGGGGCCTGGCACAAGCGCCGGTCTCCTGGGCCGCTCTCTGGCGGTATTTTTCGATCAGGTGGCGTGACATCGGTCACATAGTAGGACGAGCGAGGGGAGGATTACAAACAACTCGGCAAGCACGATGGAATCGTCAGTCAAGCGACAAGGCTTCATCGATCAGCATCACCGGGATGTCGTCACGTACCGGGTAGGCCAGTTTGCAGGCCTGGCAAATCAGCTTTTCGTGTTTTTCGTCAGGGACTATCACACCCTTGCATTGCGGGCAGACGAGGATTTCGAGCAGGTCTTTGGAAAGGGCCATGAGAAGCCTCCGAGTTGATTAATTGATTGTGTCAAGAATTTCTACAACAGCCATCCGGGCAAGTCAAACAAAGAAAGACAGGCTTTGATATAGAGAGGACAACCGATCGTTAACCTGTTGCCAACTTGCTTTGTCCACCGGAATTCAAAGACAAATGCAAACCGACGGTTTTGATTGTGCTGTTAAGAAAAAGACGATAGGGCAACAGTTTATCCGTCTGTGGCCCTAAACTTGACAGAACCTTCAGCTGCCAGGCAAAAAAACAAACCTCGCATCAGCTGCGATGCTTGTCTACAATCTGAGCCCGTACGCACTGTACGGGCTTTTTCTATCTGCCATCCTTCATCTCCTTATTCTCTTTTAAACGTTTCGTGACGTTCTGAAGGCCGAATTAGTTTGACAACAGGACTTGTCGGGTATAGCGATACAAATCATTTTTTTACGTTTGGACATCCGG
>JAFDBW010000143.1 GCA_019313105.1 Deltaproteobacteria bacterium
CGAAGAACCTGCGCGAAGAATTCGGTTTTGCACAACTCTATATCAAGGATGACGGAGCGAACCCGACCTCCTCCTTCAAAGACCGTGCGTCGTTTTTGGTGTCCGCTTTTGCCAGAAAGTCAGGCATCCGGGAGATTACCCTGGCGTCCACCGGCAACGCCGGTTCCTCGATGGCCGGGATCGGCGCAGCCGCAGGGCAGGCGGTCACCCTGTTCCTGCCCAAGACTGCACCGGTGGCCAAGCTGGTCCAGGCTCTGCAGTACGGTGCCCGTGTCTATCGGGTCGACGGCAATTATGATCTGGCGTACGATATCTCTCTCGAATATTCGCAAATCAAGGGTGGGATGAACCGCAACACGGCTTACAACCCGATGACCATCGAGGGGAAGAAGACTGTTTCGCTGGAGTTGTTCCGGCAACTTGGCAGGGCACCGGATGTCGTCTTCGTTTCTGTGGGGGATGGCTGCATCCTTGCCGGGGTCTACAAGGGCTTCCGCGATCTTCAGCAGCTTGGCCTGATTCCCGCGGTGCCGAAGATCATCGGTGTTCAGGCGCAGACCTCGAATGCTCTCTGCCGCGCTCTGCAGAACGGCAGTTTCACCGCCGAGCCAGCCTCGACAGTCGCCGATTCGATCTGTGTCGATGTGCCGCGCAACGGCTTGCACGCCCTGACTCAAATCAAGAATCATGACGGCGAGCTGACCAGCGTCTCCGATGCGGAAATCATTCAGGCCCAGGCGCGCCTTTCAGCCACCACCGGGCTGTTTACCGAACCGGCGAGCGCAGCCGCCTTCGCCGGTTTCCTGAAAATTTCTCCCCGGTTGGAACCGAACGCGACGGTTGTGGTCCTGGCCACGGGGAACGGTTTGAAAGACAGCACTTCGGCGCAACTTGGCATCAAGATGCCCGAACGTTTGATAACATCAGTCCATGACATCCTGAGAGAAGGATAAGCCCGTGATCGATTTAACTTTAGAGTCGCGAACTCTGGACAAGAACATTGCCTACTGCAGGGAGAAAGGGATCACCCTGCCGACCTTTGAAATGATGCGCAACCCCGACAAGGTCCCGCAGAAGGTTAAGCAACAGCTGAAAAAAACCGGGCTGTGGGATCTGCACTCGGCGAACCTCTACCGCATCACCTGGCGAAACGAGCCGAAGGAGTCAGGCGGCCTCTACGGTGGCGTGAATCATATCGTGCTGCCGCCGGAGCTAACCGGCTGCAAGGCGTCGATCATCATGTTGACCGGGCGCTATTTCCCCACCGGGGCGCACAAGGTCGGGGCCACTTACGGCTGCCTGGCCCCCGGCCTGGTCACCGGCCAGTTCGACCCGCAGCAGACCAAGGCGGTCTGGCCGTCAACCGGCAACTACTGCCGGGGCGGCGCTTATATCTCGGCACTGCTGGCATGCAACGCCATCGCCATTCTGCCCGAAGAGATGTCGAAGGAGCGCTTCGAGTGGCTACATGAGATCGCCGGGGAGGTGATCGCCACCCCGGGCTGCGAATCGAACGTCAAGGAGATCTTCGACAAGTGCTGGGAGCTGCGGGAGTCGGGGCAGGACCTACGGATCTTCAACCAGTTCGAAGAAATGGGCAACCCGATGTGGCACTACTCGGTCACCGGGCATGCCGTCGAAACCCTGCTCGATCAGTACCTGGCCGGCGGCAAACGCTACGCCGGTTACGTCTCCTCTTCGGGTTCGGGCGGGACGCTGGGAGCCGGCTACTATCTGAAGCGCAAGTTTCCCCGCTCGCAGGTGGTTGCCGCCGAAGCGCTGCAGTGCGCGACCCTGCTTTACAACGGTTTCGGCGCGCATCGCATCGAAGGCATCGGCGACAAACACGTCCCCTGGGTGCATGACTGCAAGGAGACTGATTTCGTCGTCGCGGTGGATGATGAAGTGCCGATGCGCGCCCTGCGACTTTTCAACGAGCCGGTGGGTAGAAAAGCGCTGGTCGACAACGGTGTCTCCGCGGCTTTGGTCGAACAGCTCGACCTGCTCGGCATCTCCGGTATCGGCAACATGGTCGCCGCGATCAAGTACGCCAAGTACAACGAGCTGACCGAGGACGACTATATGGTCTCCATCGCCACCGATTCGATGCAGCTTTACGGCTCGCGGCTCAGCGAACTGGCCGCCGAACGCGGTGTCTACTCTGCAGCCGATGCGCAGCGGGATATCGAGCTGGTCGATTCGATTACCATCGACCACACCAAGGAGCTATCCTACTACGAGAAGAAGACCGTCCATAACCTGAAGTACTACACCTGGATCGAGCAGCAGGGCCGTGGAGTTCAGGAACTCAACGACCAGTGGTACGACCATGACAACTACTGGTACGCGATGTTCGACCAGGTCCATGAGATCGACGCCTTGATCAATCAGTTCAACGAACGGGTCGGTCTGCTCTAAAGATGTTGTCGTGTCGAGCATACGATTCGATTAAATGACAAAAAAAAGATGGAGAAAACTATGTCCAAGGCAAACATTGAAGAGATGATCAAGCAGCTGGCGGAGCTCGATTCGGCGGGAATGTATCTGGATGATTTCCTGCTGACGTGGAATCGCAGCGACGACGAGATTTCCGCCGTGTTCAAGACTGCGCAGATCCTGATGCATATGCGTAAAAACAATATTTCGCCGCAGGTTTTTGAGAGCGGCCTGGCGGTTTCCCTGTTCCGCGACAACTCAACCCGGACCCGCTTCAGTTATTCCAGCGCTGCCAACCTGCTCGGTCTGACGGTCCAGGATCTGGATGAAGGGAAATCGCAGATCGCTCACGGTGAGACGGTGCGCGAAA
>JAFDBW010000144.1 GCA_019313105.1 Deltaproteobacteria bacterium
AACTGCCAGCCGTCATTATGAGTTATGGTGTTCTGCGAAAGGCCGGTAAAGAGATGGCTGGCGAGCATGACTTCGGCAAAGAAATCGTGGGGAAGTTCAATCCGGCCACTCTTACGCGAAGCCTCCTTGACGAGCAGGTAGAAGGTATTGACCTGCTGCCACATCTCGGAGCTGATCCATTCACGCACCGAACGGGCATTCTCCCTGGCCATCTGCAGGCAGGAAAGAATCGAGTTGGGGTTTCTGGTGTCAAAGGTCAAAAACTGGACAACGTTCTCTTCATTGAAGTCTTCGTAGAATTCGTTGAACAGATCTTCGTCGCCGGTCGTCACGACCAGCGGCTCCCACTGTTCGCCGACACCAGCCGGCAGATCGAGAATCATGTGATAGTTGGCGTCCATGATGCGCGCCACGTTTTCGGCCCGTTCGACGTAACGGGCCATCCAGTACATCGATTCGGCGACACGACTCAGCATGAGACACCCCCTTCCGGCAGAGAACAAGCCTCGACAACCCAGGTATCCTTACTGCCGCCACCTTGGCTGGAGTTGACCACCAAGGAGCCTTTCTTCAGTGCAACCCGGGTCAGGCCGCCGGGCATGACATAGATGTCTTCGCCGTAGAGGATGTAGGGACGCAGATCAACATGACGGCCCTCGAAGTGGTCGTCAACCAAGGTCGGGACTCGAGAGAGAGCAAGAGTCGGCTGGGCGATAAAGTTGCGCGGGTTGGCCTTGATCTGTTCACCGTAATCAGCGCGCTCCTTCGCACTTGCGTGCGGCCCGACCAGCATGCCATAGCCACCGGACTCACCGACTTTCTTTACCACCAGTTTGTCGAGGTTGGCCAGAACGTGCTGCACGTCTTTATCGCGCCAACAAAGATATGTCTCGACATTATTGAGGAGCGCATCCTGATCGAGATAGTAGCGGATCATCTCCGGGACATAGGCGTAGACGGCCTTGTCGTCAGCGACCCCGGTTCCCGGGGCATTGGCCAGGGCAACGTTCCCGGCACGGTAGGCACGCATCAGGCCCGGGACACCGAGCATTGAATCGGAGCGGAACACCTCCGAATCAATGAAATCGTCGTCGATACGACGGTAGAGGACATCAACCGGCTTCAGACCTGTTGTCGTACGCATCATGACACGGTCTTCAATCACCACCAGATCGCTTCCTTCCACCAGTTCGATACCCATCTGCTGAGCCAGGAAGGAATGTTCGAAGTAAGCCGAGTTGTAGACACCGGGCGTCCAGACTGCCACCATTGGCTTGTCACGGCGCGGTGGTGCCAGAAACTGCAGTAGTTCCAGAAGCCGGTTTGGATAATCGACCACCGGTACAACGCGCGCGGCATCGAAGGCGCGCGGGAAACTGCGTTTCATGACCACGCGGTTTTCCAGCACATAAGAGACTCCTGACGGGCAGCGCAGGTTGTCTTCGAGCACATAAAACTTGCCGTCAGCGCCGCGTACAAGGTCGGTCCCGGTGATATGACACCAGATGCCGCCCGGAGGGTTGAGACCGATACATTCCGGGCGATAACCGCTCGCCGAAAGGACCAAGTCCTTCGGGATGATGCCGTCCTGGAGGATCCTCTGATCATGGTAAAGGTCATCGATAAAGAGGTTAAGGGCCTGGACCCTCTGCTTCAGGCCGGCCTCCATCTGCATCCATTCGTTATGCGCGATGATGCGCGGCACGATATCGAAGGGGAAAATCCGTTCGGTGCCCTGCTCGTCACCATAGACGCTGAAGGTGATCCCCATCTGCAACAGGGCTTTCTCCGCTGACTGCTGGCGGCGCCTGAGCTCTTCGAGTGGCAGGGCATTGAACCGATCGACCACCGCCCCCGCACCGGGTCGCGGACGTCCCTCTGCATCGAACATCTCATCATAAAAACCGTCGAGCGAATAATTATCAAAAATCATGGAGACTCCTTTCACCGGCAGCGGAATATGAACGATTTTATACTATAATTCAAGCGTATTCTTGGCCATTTTCAAGCACCTAAAATCATTAAGTTAACTTATAAATTTAGGGTCGCAGACCATATTTTAAGCCTGGGAAATAACGAGATGGAAGGGTCTTTCAAGATCCAGATATTCGCGATGCATTGTGCTGTTGCTAAGAAATATTATAACACATAGAATTAAACCATGATTTATCGATATATCTTCTGGGATAACGATGGCGTTCTGGTCGATACAGAACGTTATTACCTGCAGGCCAGCAGGGAAGCGCTCGCCAGAGTCAACATCGAACTGAGCAACGAACAGTTCGCAGAGATTTCGCTGGCAGGGGGACGCAGCATCTTCGATATCGCCGTCGCATCCGGAATCCCAGAGCAATCAATTGCCGACTTGAAGGAGTGGCGCTACAGACGTTATGCGGAACTTCTCGAGCAGGAAGAAATTGCTCTGGACGGAGCAGCCGATGTTCTGAAAAGACTCCACGGCAGACTCGGCATGGCTGTCGTGACGAGTTCACAGAAATATCACTTTGAGATTATCCACCGCAGGACAGGGTTTCTGGACTATTTCGACTTTTGCCTGACCCGCGAGGACTATACCCGTAGCAAGCCATCTGCGGAACCTTACCTGATGGCTTTGAAACAGTGTGGTCATGCAGCAGAGAATGTCCTGGTCATTGAAGATTCTCCCAGGGGCTTGAAAGCAGCAAAAGCGGCCGGGCTGGCATGCTGGGTGATCCCTGGACATCACACATCAGCGCAGGATTTTGCCGAGGCAGACCGGGTTCTCTTTGGTATCAGGGACGTCATGCAATTCATATTGTGAGAAATTCCGATAGTCGCACTTTTTTCTCACATTTTTCTCAAAATTAATCTTGCCAACAACTTGCTGCTTTGCTATATTTCGCTGAACTCTTCGATTGCCTGCAAGCCGAAGAGCTTTTGGACCCCGCGTATCCCCCCCCTCCTTACGCGGGGTCTTTTTTTGCCTTTTTCCGGCCTGCCAAGAGTTGCTTGCGAGAACCTCTTTTTGCCTTGAGTATTTTGGGGAAAGCCCTTTAGATTCAAGCATTTACTCCTGACAAGAGTCGGGGATTTTGCCGCGTGATTCCGCTTTTCCGCGGGGCTATTTTCACTGCAGCTCAATCATGTTCTGAACGCCCTGAGCAGATGGGGCATCAGCTGCTTCTTCCTTGACAAAACACCTTTCAGGTCAAACCGCCCGGCGGAGATTTGCGGATAACCGACTGCGCCCATCAGCGCTTTCTCGCCGCGAACGATCAGCTGGCTGTTCTGTTGCACGATATCGGTCACCAGCAGACCGGCCAATGCGAGTCCCCGCTTGTGCGCAAGCGTTTCCAGACCGTTGGCAATCTCCTCCTGCCGGTCATCGAACTCCTGGAAGGTCACCACTTCGACCTGGCCGATACCGAAGCGTCTTTCTTCGACATCGTATTCTTTGAAGTCTGCAGTCAGCAACGACTCGATATCCTGATAGGCGGCAAGCGTGCTTCCGGCGCGGAACATCTGTTGACCAAAAGCCGACGCATCCAACCCTGAGCAATGCTCCAGCCAGGCAAGCAGTTGTCGGTCGGTATCGGTTGTCGTCGGCGACTTCAACAGAACCGTGTCCGACAGCAACCCGGCAAGCATCAGCGAGGCAATCTGCGGCGCTGGTTCGATCTCCGCCTGTCGGTAGAGCGTCGCAACCACCGAGCAGGTGCTGCCCAGCGGTTGATTGATAAAACGAATCGGTAATTCCGTGTGAAAATTGCCCAGCCGGTGATGATCGATGATTTCCAAGATGTCCACCTGGTCCGTACCGGGAACCGCCTGGGTCAGTTCATTGTGGTCGACCAGACTCAGCTT
>JAFDBW010000145.1 GCA_019313105.1 Deltaproteobacteria bacterium
CTTCATGCTCTCCGAGACGCTTAGTCTGAGAGAAATCGTCTACTTGCAGCAGGAGCCGCTCTGGGGCGTCTTTTCTTTTCTCCCTAATTGGTATGTTTTCACCCAGCCGCTGGCATTCGGCCTCTTCGTCATAACCGGGCTGGCTGAGATCAACCGGACCCCCTTCGACATGCCTGAGGCGGAGAGCGAGCTGGTTTCGGGGTTCTGCACCGAATATTCGTCGATGAAGTATGCTCTCTTCTTCCTCGCCGAGTATGCCAATATGATCGTCATCGCGGCAATCACCGCGACCCTGTTCCTCGGCGGCTGGAGCGCACCGATCAACTGGGGTCCCTTCACCATGATCCCCGGCTTCGTCTGGCTGCTGGCGAAGGTTTATTTCCTGATGTTCTGTTTCATGTGGCTGCGTGCGACTTTCCCCCGCGTCCGCTATGACCAGCTGATGCGCATGGGCTGGAAAGTTCTCTTGCCCCTGGCCCTGGCCAATGTCGTGATCACCGGCCTCGTGGTCGTGGTCCTGCAATAACCCGTTACCTTTGAGTCTGTAAGAGGATTAGATATGTTCAAAGAATTTGCCAAAGGGCTGAGCATCACCTTCAAACACCTGCTGCCGGGTCATTCGACCACTGTGCAGTATCCGAAAGTCAAGCTCACGCCGTCCGATCGTTTCCGCGGGCTGCATCGCCTGGTCCCGGCCCAGGATCGCGAAAAGTGCGTCGCCTGTTATCTTTGCCCGACGGTTTGTCCCGCCAAGTGCATTACGGTCGAGTCGGCGGAGAACGAAAAGGGCGAGAAGTACCCGGAAGTTTACACCATAGATATGCTGCGCTGTATCTTCTGCGGCTATTGCGTGGAAGCCTGCCCGGTTGAGGCCATTGAAATGACAGGGGCCTACGAACTGGCCAATTACGCGCGTGAAGATTTCGAATTCACCAAGCAGCGGCTGCTGAAGTAAGCCAAGAGGAGCGTAGAACTCATGGAGATTTTGTTATTTTATTCGGTCGCACTGGTTGCGGTACTCTCGGGTTTCCTGGTGATTCGCTGTCAAAGTCCGGTCAACAGTGCTCTGGGCCTGGTCAACACCTTCTTTTGCCTGGCAATATTCTATGTCATGTTGCACGCCCCCTTCATGGCGGCGATCCAGATCATGGTCTATGCCGGCGCGATCATGGTGCTGATCCTGTTCGTCATCATGCTGCTCAATCTTGGCATTGAAGCGCGCAAGCGCTACACCCACGGCATCGTCTGGTCGGCCCTGGCCAGCCTGATGGTGCTGTTCGGCACGATTTACTTCCTCAAGCGCGGCCGGGTGACCGGTGCCGAAGGAGATCTCACCGCCTTCCAGATTGAAAGCATCGGTCATACGGAGCTGATTGGCAGGTCGATGTTCACCGAGTTCCTCCTGCCCTTTGAAATTGCATCGATTTTGTTGCTGGTGGCAATCGTCGGGGCGGTCGTACTCGCCAAAAAAGAAGTTTAAGCGTAGAGGACTACGGGAGACATAATAATGATTAGCGTTTACCACTACATGAGCGTTGCCGCGATTCTCTTTGCCATGAGCACCTACGGTGTTTTGACTCGACGGAATGCAATTGTCATCTTCATGTGTATCGAACTGATGCTCAATTCAGTCAACCTGACCTTCATTTCATTGTCGAGTCACTTGCAAAACATAGACGGCCAGATCTTCGTCTTCTTTGTCATGGCGGTTGCCGCTGCCGAGGCAGCCGTTGGTCTTGCCCTGATGATTGCCTTTTACAGGAATCGGGAATCGATCGACGTTGACAATATCAATATGCTGAAATGGTGAGCGCCTTACGCCCACTTTTCCTTAAGAAGCTTACTTCGTTCGGAGGAGAGATAGATGTACGATAAACTGTGGCTCATACCATTCTTCCCGTTGGTTGGTTCAATTATTAACGGGTTGCTTGGCAAGCGGTTCATCAAGAACGAAAAGATCATTGGTGCCATCGGCACCGGCGCTATTTTTCTTTCGTTCCTGGTCTCCTGCAAGTTCTTTTACCAACTGGTCAACGACTCGGTAAAGATTCACGAGACAGTCGTGGCGTCGTGGATGTCGGTTGGCAACCTGCAGGTCGACTGGGGGTTCCTGCTTGACCCGCTCTCAGCAGTCATGCTCATGGTGGTCTGCGGGGTTGGCTCACTGATCCATCTCTACTCCATCGGCTATATGCATGGTGAGGAGGGCTTCTATCGCTTCTTCTGTTACATGAACCTGTTCGCCTTCTCCATGCTCATGTTGGTGCTGGGCAACAACGCCCTGGTCATGTTCGTCGGCTGGGAAGGTGTTGGCCTCTGCTCCTACCTGCTGATCGGCTATTACTTCGAAAAGCAGAGTGCCGGCGACGCCGCCAAAAAGGCGTTCGTCATGAACCGGGTCGGCGACTTCGGTTTCCTCCTCGGCCTGTTTACCATCTTCTGGACGCTTGGCAGCAAGCACGGTGTCTGGACGATCAATTTTGTTGAAATCAGTGAGAAGGCCCACCTGCTCTCCGGCGACATGATACTTGGCGCCGGCGTGACGACGGTTGCCACCCTCTGCTTCTTCCTCGGTGCGACCGGCAAGTCGGCCCAGCTGCCGCTCTTTACCTGGCTGCCTGACGCCATGGAAGGCCCGACCCCGGTCTCGGCCCTGATCCATGCGGCGACCATGGTCACCGCCGGCGTCTACATGATCGGCCGCATGAATGTGCTCTTCGCGATGAGCCCGACGACCATGATGGTGGTTGCCGTGGTCGGCGCCCTGACTGCGATCTTTGCCGCCACGATCGGCTTTGCCCAGAACGACATCAAGCGTGTCCTGGCCTATTCAACCGTCTCCCAGCTTGGCTTCATGTTTGTCGCCATGGGCGTTGGCGCTTTTACCGCCGGCATCTTCCACCTGATGACCCACGCCTTCTTCAAGGCCTGTCTGTTCCTCGGTTCCGGTTCGGTAATCCATGCCATGCACCATGCCCTGCATCATGCTCATCTGAGTGATGACGCGCAGGATATGCGCAACATGGGTGGCCTGCGCAAAAAGATGCCGATTACCTGGGCAACCTTCGGTATCTCCTGTCTGGCGATCTCCGGTCTGCCATTCTTCTCCGGGTTCTTCTCCAAGGACGAGATCCTCTGGTGGACGTTTGCTTCGACCCGCGGCAGTAAAGTGGTCTGGGTCATCGTGGTGGTTGCAGCATTCATGACGGCATTTTACATGTTCCGCTGCCTCTACATGACCTTCTATGGTGAACAGAAAACCAACCCGAAAGCTAAGGACCACGTGCACGAGTCACCCTGGGTGATCACCCTGCCCCTGGTTGTCCTGGCGGGTCTCGCCACCGTTGGCGGTTTCGTCGGCATCCCGCATGTGATCGACGTTGCCCATATCGGCAACAAGCTGGACCAGTTCCTCGCCCCGGTCTTCCACCATTCCCAGCAGCTGCACAACATCGAAGCGCACGGTACGGCCAGCACCGAAATCATCTTGATGATCTTCTCGGTTGTCGTGGCGCTGGTCGGGATCGGGGTCGCGACGATGATGTACCTGAAGAATCCTGATATGCCGGCGAAGTTTACGGCAAAATTCAGTAAGCTGCATCGCTGGGTTTTCAACAAGTGGTATGTCGATGAGGCCTATGATGTCCTGTTCGTCAACACCACCAAGAAACTCGGTATCTTCTGCTGGAGAGGTTTCGACGTCAATGTGATCGACGGTATTGTTAACGGCCTCGCCAAGCTGATCGGCGCGATTTCCACGGCACTGCGCCACACCCAAACCGGACAATTCCATAATTACGCCCTGACAATGGTTTTCGGCACGGTGGTCATGTTGGCCATTTTCATCCTCAACTAAGTAGACGTTCAAGCGTTGATATAAGGAGCAAGGATCCATGACAGACCATCTTCTTAGCCTGATGACCTTTTTTCCGCTGGTAGGAATGCTGGTAGTTCTTTTCCTGCCTCGGGAGGCCGACCGCCTGATCAAGTCAGTTACGTTGATCTTTACGATCATCATTTTTCTGATCA
>JAFDBW010000146.1 GCA_019313105.1 Deltaproteobacteria bacterium
CCGCTTGGGCAACCGCCGGTCGATGCCCAGGCAAGCATAAACCACCATGCTCAAGGCGATGACCGCGAACGCCACCAATAGGCGCCCGTTGCTAAAAAGCGGGTAAGACGTACCGTATACGGCAAGCACTTCATCGACCAGGGAGAGTCCGGCATCGAACAGGAAGATGATAATGTAAAAATTGGCAAAACGCCGCATTGAAACTCCTTGCGTAAAGACGGGACGTTCAGTTTAGACTTTTTTAGATGGCAAATGAACAAAAAGCTTGTTTGCAGGGTATATTGCAAAGATCACCCCCATTGTCGACTGGAGGATCACATGACCATGGAACTTTTACGGGGCACGCTGGCGTGGAGCGCGGTATTGAATATGGGGATTCTGCTCTGGTGGTTTCTTTTTATCACCTTTGCCGATGACTGGGTCTACAAGATGCACAGCCGATTTTTCACAATCGAGCGTAGGCAATTCGATGCCATTCATTATGCCGGAATGGCTTTTTACAAGATCTGCATCTTCAGCTTTTTTATCGTCCCCTACCTGGCGTTGCGGATTATGTCCTGATCACAATAAACCTGAGGGGCAAGGCTACTTCGAGTAGAGCTCGACAATCATCTGCTCGTTGGCCGCAGCCTGAATTTCATCGCGCTGTGGCAGACGATTGACCATTACACTCAACTCCTTCCGGTCGATGGTGAGCCATTCGGCGCCATCAAAACGCGGGTTTTCCACCAGGTAGCGAGACGCCAGTTCTCTGGAAGTCGAACTGTCGCGGACAGTGATCAGGTCACCGACCCTGACCCGGAACGATGCGATATCCACCCGGCGGCCATTGACCTTGAGATGGCCATGATTGACCAGCTGACGGGCCTGCATCAGGGTGCAACCAAACCCGACACGAAAAGCGATGCTGTCGAGACGGGTCTCGAGCAAGCTCAACAGGTTGTCTCCGGTCACACCACGCATCTGTTGCGCTTTGCGGAAGGTCCTGCGGAACTGTTTCTCCAGAAGACCGTAGGTATGGCGCAGCTTCTGCTTTTCAACCAGCTGCTGGCCGTAGTCAGAGACCTTGCGCCGGGCCTGGTTCGGGCCGTGCTGACCGGGGCCGTGACTGCGCCGTTCAAGCAGCCGGTCATATTTTGGGTTGCCGTATATGTTGACGCCAAAGCGGCGAACGAGCTTGCCTTTCGGACCTGTAAACTTGGCCATAATATCGATTTCTCCTGACAGTTATTGAAAACGGTTTTCATTTCTATTAAATGTGACTGTTTTTGTCAACTATTTTCGATGCGCTTGTCTTTCCGGCACAAGTCGGTGTAGTTTGTGTCCGTTATGCAGATCCTCTACGAAGACAATCATCTGCTGGTCGTGAACAAGCCTGCAGGGCAACTGGTGCAGGGTGATCAGACCGGTCGTGTCACGCTGCTCGAAGACGCCAGGAGCTGGCTTAAAGAGAAATACCACAAGCCGGGCAACGTGTTTCTCGGGCTGGTACACCGACTGGATCGAACGGCCTCAGGTGTGGTGGTGCTGGCTCGCACCTCAAAGGCGGCATCACGCCTGTCTGAAGAGATACGCAACCATCGACCCCGTAAAGTCTACTGGGCCCTGGTTGCTGGTGAGGTGCCTTTATCCGCGCATTTTATCGACCGCCTCGAACGAAATGAATATACCTCGCAGATTGTAGACGCCCCGGGCGGCAAAGAGGCCCGTTTAAGCTATAATAGAAAGTGCTATGCCGATGGCGTCAGCCTCGTTGAGATTAACCTTGAGACGGGGCGGCATCACCAGATTCGAGTCCAGTTCTCTCATCGGGGGTTCCCGATCCTCGGCGACAGTCGCTACGGCTCGCAACGACTCTTTGCTGCAGACGCTATCGCCCTGCATGCCCGGGAAATGCTCATCAGGCACCCGACCCGGGGAGAAGAGATGCGCTTTGTTGCCGAGCCAGATGAAAATTGGACCGGCAGATGGGGTGAACCAGGATGAAGTCACTGAAGGAACTTTACCGCATCGGCAACGGTCCGTCGAGCAGTCACACCATGGCACCGCGCATGGCCGCCGAGAATTTTCGCGAACGGCACCCTGAGGCGACCGGGTTCCGCGTTACCCTCTTCGGCAGCCTGGCCGCAACCGGACGAGGACACCTGACCGACCAGGTTCTGGGTGAAGTTTTTGTCGACGTTGCCTGGGAACTCGTCTGGAAGCCGGAGGAAAATCTTCCCCTGCATCCAAACGGTATGTATTTCGAGGCTTTTACAGATGACAACCGTCTGATAGAGAAATGCGAAGTCTACAGTATCGGTGGCGGCGCCCTCCTGGAAGCGGGGAAAGTAGTTGACAGTGCCGACATCTACGATCTCAACAGCATGGAAGCGATCCTGGCCCGATCTTCGGAAACCGGCGAATCGTGCTGGGAATATGTTGCCCACTGCGAGGGTGAGGAGATCTACCCCTTCCTCGACAAGGTCTGGGGAACGATGTCAGCTTCAATTGCACGAGGACTGGACCATGTTGGCGTTTTACCGGGAGGGTTAGGTGTCGGGCGCAAAGCCCAGGCATTTAAACGTAAAGCGTCTCTCTATGGCCCCGACTTCAAGCGCAGCGGACTGCTCTGGGCTTTCGCACTGGCCGTCTCCGAAGAAAATGCGGCGGGAGGGGTGATTGTTACCGCACCAACGTGTGGTGCCAGCGGGGTTTTACCGGCGGTTCTGCGTTATCTTATGGAAAGCCTAGAATGCAGCACCGAGGATATTCTGCGCGCCCTGGCAACTGCCGGCCTGATCGGCAACCTGGTCAAGCACAACGCTTCAATTTCAGGGGCCGAAGTGGGATGCCAGGGGGAAATTGGCACAGCCTGCGCAATGGCTGCGGCAGCAGCCACCCAGCTGCACTGCGGCACAATCCGGCAGATTGAGTACGCCGCCGAGATGGGCCTTGAGCATCATCTCGGACTAACATGTGACCCGGTGAATGGCCTGGTGCAGATCCCCTGTATCGAGCGCAACGCCCACGCTGCGACCAGAGCTTTAAGTTGCTGCCATTTTGCCCTGCTCTCCGGTGGAGAGCACAAGATCACTTTTGACGAAATTACCAGAGTCATGAAGGAAACTGGCCAGGCCCTGCCCTCACTTTACCGGGAAACCGCTGGTGGCGGTATTGCCCAGGCATACCGGGAGCGGGGTCAGGGCTGATGTCAATACGTCCACGAGCTTTACCTACAAGGAGATAAATGTGATGCGAATTCCCAGAAATATAATAGCGTTGATGCTGCTGGCGACTCTCACGCTGCCATTTACCGGTTGCATGCCCTCAGTTGGACGACCCTTCCCGGTACAGCAGGTTCGCCAGATCGAGATCGGCACCACCACCAAGGCCGAGATTCAGCAGATATTCGGTGACCCTTGGCGTACCGGCATTGAGGACGGCTTCCGCACCTATACATACGGTGAATACAGCGTAAAAATGAGCCGCGACCTGGTGATCCGGTTCGATGACAAGGATGTCGTCAAGTCCTACAGTTTCAGTTCTTCGTTCCCCCAGGACGAGAACCTCTAGACCCAAGCAGGTCTTTTACCGTTTAACTGGAACCCGGCTGACGATGGAGATTACTTCACTCACCACTTACCTGGTCGCCATCACCCTGCTGACCTTGACCCCCGGCGTCGACACCATGCTGGTCATCCGCAACAGCGCCCGCGGCGGCTGGCGCGATGGTGCCGTGAGCAGCCTCGGCATCTGCTCGGGACTCTTCATCCATGCGACGATCTCAGCCGTGGGCATCTCGGTTATCCTGCTACAGGCGGCATGGGCCTACAGCGCCCTGAAACTGGCGGGGGCTGGGTACCTGGTCTGGCTGGGATACTGCAGTTGGCGCAAGGTCATCAAAAAGGGGACCTTTGCCATTGCAAACACAGAGACCTGCCGGGGGAATGATTTCAAATTTGGGCGATCACTTCGGGAGGGCCTTCTATCGAATGTCCTCAATCCCAAAACGGCGGTCTTTTACATGGCTTTTCTGCCGCAATTCATCAACCCGGCCCACTCCGCCCTGGCCCAGTCGCTGTTTCTCGCCGGGCTGCATTTTATCATCGCCATGATCTGGCAGTGCCTTTTGGCACTGATGGTCAAACAAGCCAAAAAGTGGCTGCAACGCCCCCGGGTCAGCAAGGTGTTTGATGGGGTTACCGGAACGGTGATGATTGCGTTGGGGTTGCGGGTTGCCGCGGAAGGGTAAAAATTTTGGGTCCCTTGCTTTAAATCTGGTTTAGATAAAAGCTGACCGGCGGGAGCAAAAGGCACCCGTTCTACTTTGCGCCACAACCTCAAGACAAATAAGGTAGGCCGATTAAATAGCTACATTCCCCCTGCAGGACCCGAGGCTCTTGAGAGCCTCTTCTCCTGTGGATGATTGTAAGAATCGTCATTAGTTTTTAGGCTTTTCCCTTGTCGGTCACGCTGAAAGGGAGGCCCCCCTGCATGCAACGGGCCGGCTTATTAAGCTCCGTCGTTACTGGATTTCTCCGAAAACTGGCTAAGGAGATGCCCTCCGCAAGGAGAAGGCACTTTGCATACTTTTGTTGCCATACAAAAGTATGGCGTCGGGCGAGTCGCGACCCGGTTTTGCTTTTGATTCTGGTTTTTGATCGATCTAAAAGTTATCTTACACACACTCCCCGATCCCGTCCGCATAACTGATCGGCACCAACCCAAAAGCCTGCGCCCACTCATCCGGATCACAGACATTCCCCTCGATCAGCATCTTCAACTGGCCTTCGGTAATCGGAAATTGTTCAAAACCCTGCAGCATCTTGATCATCGGCTTGATCATGAAAAGCGGCTGGTGCACTTTTGTGACATGCTTCCGGCCCATTGCCTTGCCTGTCAAATCAAGGATAGCGTCGTAAGTGTAACTTTCGCTTCCGCCCTGGTGATACGTCTTGCCGATCGATTCCGGCATCGCCAGGGCTTTGACGAAACTCACGGCGACCTGTTCAACAGACACCGGCTGCATGCGGTACTGACCGTCACCGATCACTGGCACGACCGGAACCCGGCGAATCAGTTCGGTCAGCATCTTGACGAATTCGCTGCCACGGCCAAAGATCAGAGACGGGCGGAAGATTGTCCAATCCAGCCCACTGGCACGAACCAGTTCCTCCGCCTGCCACTTGGTTCGGTGATAGGCCGTAGAGCCTCGCTCACGGGTACCGTTTGAACTCATGTGCAGAAAGCTTTGCACCTCTTGCTCGTCACAGGCTTCGAGAATATTTTCCGTAGCGGTGACGTGCATTTTTTTGAAGGTAATGCCGCGCCCGGGGAACTCGCGAATAATACCGACCAGGTGGATCACCGCATCGCAACCATCCAGAACACCAATCAGGCTGGCCGCATCGGTGACATCCCCGATGTGAGTCTCAAGGTTCTGGTGACCGGAAAGCTTATCCTGCGAACCATCCCGCACCAGCGCCCGGACCTCATGACCGGCCGACAGTAGTTGTCCCAATATCTCCCTGCCAACAAACCCCGTTCCACCTGTCACAAATACTTTCATAATTTTTCCTTTTGGATTGTCCATGTTCCGCGTCCCTGTCTTTCAGCCTTTTATAACCGCCATCGGCTTCAACCTGGCGACCATATGACCGATTCCTGCACGATGTACTACGTCCACAACATCGGCAACATCCTTGTAAGCATTCGGCATTTCCTCGGCCACCGTAGCCCGACCGGCAGCCCGCACCAGGACCCCCTGGGCCGCCAGCTCGCCGATCAGGTCATGGCCGCGTGCCGCCTTTTTCGCGGCCTGCCGGGACATCACCCGCCCGGCACCATGGCAGGTGGAGCCGAAGGTTTCCTCATAGGCGCCGGCAGTGCCGGTTAAAACGTAAGAATAGCGCCCCATGTCTCCCGGGATCAGGACCGGCTGCCCGATCTGACGATACGACTCCGGAATCTCGTCATGGCCCGGAGGAAATGCGCGGGTCGCGCCTTTTCGGTGTACACAGAGGCGCCGTTCCTTACCCTTGACCTGGTGCTTCTCCCACTTGGCAATATTGTGGCATACGTCGTAGATCACGCCGAGCCGCAATGCGGAGGGGCCCTTGTTCAGAACCTGCTCGAAAGTCTCCCGGACCCAGGCCGTAATCATTTGGCGGTTGGCGAAAGCAAAGTTGGCGGCACAGGCCATGGCCGCCAGGTAGCTGCGGGCCTCATCACTCTGCAAGGGTGCACAGCAGAGCTGGCGGTCGGGGAGGGTGATACCGTACTTGCGGGCAGCCTTGAGCATGATCTTGAGATAATCGTCACAGACCTGGTAACCGAACCCCCGACTGCCGGTGTGAATGCTGACCGTGACCTGCCCGGGATAGAGGCCGAGCACGTCGGCCGCACTCTCGTCGTAGACCTCTTCGACCTGCTGGATCTCGAGAAAGTGGTTGCCACTGCCAAGCGTTCCCAATTGGGCGCGGCCGCGTTCCATGGCACGCGCTGAAACCATCTCCGGATCAGCGCCGGCAAGAACACCTTGTCCCTCAATGCGGTCAAGGTCGCTGGCTTCACCAAAGCCTTGCTTGACTGCCCAGGCAGCACCTTTGACGATGACTTTTTGCTCTTCACTGAGAGACAATTTGAAGTCCCGACGATGGGAACCAACCCCGGATGGCACGTTACGAAACAGTTCATCGGCAAGCTTATGAAGATGCGGCCTGATCGCTGCAGCCTCCAGATTGCTGCGCAGTAGCCGCACGCCGCAATTGATGTCGTAGCCGACCCCGCCCGGGGAAACGACCCCGTCATCAGCATCGAAAGCCGCCACTCCGCCGATTGGGAAGCCATAGCCCCAGTGAATATCGGGCATCGCCATGGATGGCCCGACGATGCCCGGCAGAGTCGCCACGTTGCAGACCTGCTCAAGAGCCTGCTCCCGACGCAAATCCTGCATCATCTTCTCGGAGGCAAAGATCAGGCCGTCGGTACGCATGGCCCCTTCACGTGGAATGCGCCAGCGGCAGGCATCGATCTGCTGAACCTTGATACTCATAAGCCTTCCTTAAAGGTCGACATAAACCCTGGCATACCAGCCTCCCGGAACTTCTTCCAGACAAGCCTGATGATAGGTTACCGACTTGACTTGTCGCTCTGCGGAATGACGCAGGGGGTCGAAGGGCTCGCCTGAAATCGTTGCCCGAATGCCTGCTTTACTGAGCAGGTGGATGTGGAACGCCGCCGGAACCAGGTTGTCCTTTTCACTCCAGTAGGCAACTTCATTCAGCCAGCAGACCACCAGTTCGGTCAGGTCTTCGGCTTGAACCGTGATATCCGTATCCAGTTTGGCAAAGACCGGACTATCACCA
>JAFDBW010000147.1 GCA_019313105.1 Deltaproteobacteria bacterium
TGGTCTGAACAGGTCGGGGAGATCCCCCGCATGAGCCTCGAATACAAACTGACACCAATCCTGCTCAAGGCTCATAATAATCTGGACCGGGCCCGCCTGACCTTTACAGCAGAAGGTCTTGATGAATTTGCGGTGCAAGCCTGGGAACTGCAGCAGAAGATTTACCGCCTGCTTAATGACCTTTAGCAATCAGTAGCGCGATTTACGCGGCGCATGGCGTGAAAAAGATTAAAACCTAGACAGATATTTGCGCGGCGATATTTTTTTCTCACCACCCACCACTCACCACTCACCACTCAAATCCTGCCAATCGCCTCTCGCCATTGTTTCAGCAGAGTTTCCCGCCAGTCATCGCCAGCCTGCGGCACAAAACATTTTTCTTCATTCCAGCCTTTTGCCAATTCCTCGGTGTCAGCCCAGAACCCGATGGCGAGGCCGGCGAGCATCGCTGCTCCAAGAGCGGTGGTTTCGATTGTTTCCGGCCTGGAAACGGGTCGGTTGATAAGGTCCGCCTGCATCTGCATCAGCAAGTTGTTCTCAGCGGCTCCTCCGTCTACCTTAAGGATTGAACCGGGGATTCCGCGGTCATCGGTCATGGCCATGACCAGATCATGAATCTGTAGGGCAATCCCTTCCAGGGTTGCCCGTGCCAGGTGTGCGGCCGTCGTTCCTCTCGTCAAACCGGAAATCTGACCACGCGCCTCACTGCGCCAGTGTGGTGCCCCCAGCCCGGTCAGGGCCGGGATGAATACGACACCATCACTACCTGAAACCTGCCGGGCCAGCTCTTCGATGCCACCCGAAGACTCTATCAGGCCCATGCCGTCACGCAGCCATTGAACGGCTGCGCCTGCGATGAATGCACTCCCTTCCAGGGCATAACTTGTTTTGTCATCCAGCTGCCAGGCAACCGTTGTCAGTAAACCGTGCTTGCTCAGGATAGGCGTGTCGCCGATATTTTCGAGGATGAAGGCTCCTGTACCATAAGTACACTTCGATTGCCCCGGCGAGTAGCACGCCTGGCCAAAGAGTGCTGACTGCTGATCGCCAGCCATGCCGGAAATCGGGATGCCGTCCGGCAGGAAGTCGAGAGAACTGGTCTTGCCGTATACCTGGGATGACGGGACAATCTCAGGGAGCAGTGTCCTGGGGACCTTGAGAGGTTTGAGCAGGGCGTCATCCCAGTCAAGTTTTTGCAGGTCCATCATAAGGGTTCGCGAGGCATTGGAGACATCTGTCACATGGCTTTTTCCACCGGTCAGTCTCCAAACCAGAAAGCTGTCAATGGTACCGAAAGCCAGTCGACCCGACTTTGCCCTGGTCTCAGCACCGTGAAGGTTCTCAAGCATCCAGGTCAATTTGGTCCCGGAAAAATAGGGGTCGAGGACCAGGCCGGTGCGACGGCGATATGTCTCAGCCAGGCCCTGATTTTTCAGGCTTTGGCAAATCTCTGCTGTGCGGCGACATTGCCAGACGATTGCATTGCCGATCGGCTGCCCGCCATTCCTCTCCCAAAGAAGTGTCGTCTCGCGCTGATTTGTAATACCTATGGCTTGAATTTGTCCGGTTGATATGCCGGTTTCCTCGATCAAGTAGAGGATCGCTTTGCGTGTAGATGCCCAGATCTCCTCCGGGTCGTGCTCGACCCATCCAGGCTTTGGGAAATGCTGAGGAAACTCGATGGTTTGGCGTCCATGGATGCACAGGTCATGGCCGATCAGCAAAGCTGTTGTGCCGGTTGTCCCCTGGTCAATCGCTAGAATATATTCCGTCATGTTTACCTGCCTGGGGCTTGGAGATTGCCGGATGCAAATGATGCTCTCGCCTCATTCAGTATAAGAGTCCCCGCTGATCAGTCAAGGTGATCTGATTGTCACTGTTGCTCAGATGGTTTGATAAATTCAAAGAGACTAGCCTCAACACATGGAATCGATTATCTTGGTGTCTTGGAGTTTACGGTCAATTCCTACTCCAGGGTAAGTTTTTAAGCATGCATGACGTTAGCGCTGACCATTGCCTGAAAACTGATGCTCTCCTTATTGTGGCCGAACCTGGGTCATATCTTTTATGCCGGAACACGGCAGGAAAAGGCAGGATGATTTTATGGACAAAAAGAAGCCGCAGGAAGTCAAACTCGAGATCCAGCTTGACGACGAAGTCGCTCAGGGAGCTTACGTCAATCTGGCGGTCGTCAACCATAACGAATCGGAGTTCGTCATTGACCTGATCTTTGTTCAGCCCCAGGCGCCGCGGGCCAAGGTTCGCTCAAGGGTGATCCTTTCTCCGCAGCACGCGAAACGTTTTGTCGCTGCTTTGCAGGAGAACATCAGTCGCTATGAAAAGAGCTTCGGCGAGATCAAGCCGACCCAGCAGGTCGTCAATGAGCCGGCAGGACATTATCACTAGTCAAGACAATGTATCGTAACATAGCCCATAGGCGGTTATTTAAGGTGAAGTCGGGCAAGGTGCTCAGTTGCACTTTGGGGCGTCTGCTCTTAAACTGAACAGGTAGTGGTTTCGGTCCTGGACCGCCTGATCAACAAGCCGGGCGGTGCGATCGATGCCGGGACAATGAAAAAAGCGCAATAGAATTGTGTCACAGGCCGCTCTAAGGAGTTTTTCTGACGGATGATGAACCAAATTGATCGGCGTACATTTATTCGCCGCACTGTTCAGGCGGCAATCGCAGCTGCCGCGGGTGGTTTGCCTGCGCTCGACCTGCTGTCTCTGCCTGCGCAGGCAGCACAGGCCCCTCCGCTGGCAGTGCGCAAGGGACAGGATATCCCGCTCCTGGTGCGCGAGACGATCAGCGCCTTGGGTGGCATACAAAACTTTGTCAAACCGGGCGAAGTCGTTGTCGTCAAGCCGAATATTGGCTGGGACCGCACCGTGGAGCTGGCGGCTAATACCCATCCCGGTGTTGTCAAGACCCTGGTGCAGCTCTGTCTTGAGGCAGGCGCCAAACAGGTTCGCATCTTTGACCGTACCTGTAACGATGAAAGGCGTTGTTACACGCAGAGCGGGATACGCTCTAGCATGGAGTCGATCCGGTCTGAGCGTGTCAGTCTTGAATACATGGATCGCCGTGCCTATAAGGAGTTGACCATAAAAGGCGGTCAGGCGTTTGATCGATGGGAGTTCTATATGCCGGTGATCGAGGCCGACAGTCTGATCAACGTGCCGATTGCCAAGCACCATTCGATTTCACAATTGACTCTCGGCATGAAGAACCTGATGGGCGTGATCGGTGGTAACCGTGGCCGGCTGCACCACAACATCGCCGAATCCCTCTCTGATATCGCCTCCGTCATTCACTCCGACCTGACCGTGGTCGATGCCACCCGTATCCTGAAGGCCAACGGCCCGCAGGGTGGCCGGCTTCAGGATGTCCGGGTCCTGGACACCCTGATCGCCTCGCCGGATATCGTCGCGGCCGATGCCTATGCCACGACCCTCTTTGGCCTCAGTCCGGAGCAGGTCCCGACGGTCGTTGCGGCAGCCCGCAGGGGTTTGGGGGTCATGGATCTCAAGCAGGTCAGAATGGTTTGAAACAATCCTCCTGGACATACGCCCGCCGGTTCAGCCAGAGCTTCTGCCTGGCCGTCTTCCTCTGGCTGTTCCTGCAGACCGAATATCGCGGAATTGACCAACTGCCTTACCCGGTTAGCCTGCTGTTCCGAATCGATCCGCTTGCGGCACTGGCGGATTTTCTTGCCCCTGGGCCGTTTGGCTGGAGTCTCCTTTGGCCAGCCCTGGTCGTGTTGCTGCTGACCTCTCTGTTCGGGCGCTTCTTCTGCGGCTGGGTCTGCCCGCTCGGTGCAACCCTCGATGGTCTTGGCAAGCTGGTCGGACGCGGCCGGCGGGCCTTTTCGCCGGGCTGGCGGCGGGTCAAATACTACCTGTTGATCGGCCTGAGTGCGGCGACCCTCTTCGGTGTCCAGCTGCTCGGGCTCTTCGATCCGCTGGCAATCTTCCTGCGTTCCCTGACCCTGGCGGTTTACCCCGCCTACAACTACGGGCTGAACAAGGTTTTTGATTTTTTCTACGCAAACGATCTGCCGCTGGTCTCGCCCGTGGTCAAGAATTCATATCCGCTGTTTCGTGATTACCTCATGGCGTTCCATCAGCCAATCTTTGCCCTGGGGCTCTTTACTTTCCTGATCTTCCTGACGATCGTACTCCTGGAACGGGTCGAGCACCGTTTCTGGTGCAAGAATCTCTGCCCTCTGGGAGCCCTGCTCGGTCTCTGTTCGCGTTACGCCATCCTGCAGCGAACCCCGCAAAGACTCTGCGCCGATTGTCAGGCCTGTGACAGCCTTTGTCGTGCCGGGGCGGTTCGCAATGCCGGTCTCATCAGCAGTGAATGCCTGCTCTGCATGGACTGCACGGGCTACTGCCCTGAGGAGCGGGTGAGCTTCGGGTTGCGTTACGCTGCTGCGCATGACCCGGGGATCGACCTGCAGCGCCGAGGCGTGCTGACTGCCGTGGCCAGTGGTATCATGATCGCGCCTGCAGTACGAATAGGGCCGGTTACTTATGAGCAGAACCCCTACCTGATCCGGCCGCCAGGGGCAGTTGCGGAAGAGGAATTCCTGCAGCGTTGTGTGCGCTGCGCCGAATGCATGAAAGTTTGTATTGGCCGCACCCTGCAGCCGGCCCTGCTTGAGGCGGGTCCGGTTGGGCTGTGGACGCCGCTGGTGGTGCCGCGGATCGGTTACTGTGAGTACAACTGCACCTTGTGCGGCCAAGTCTGCCCGACCGGTGCGCTTGCCCCGTTGAAACTTGCGGAGAAACAGAAGAACGTGATCGGCCTTGCCGTGATCAAGAAAGATCGTTGCCTGCCCTTTGCCAAAGGGGTCGAATGCCTGGTTTGCGAGGAGCACTGCCCGACAGGCGAGAAAGCAATTGTCATGGAAGAGCAGGATGTTCTGGTCGATGGTCAACTGCGTCGGCTTAAATTGCCCAGGGTGGTTGATAAACTCTGCATCGGTTGCGGGATCTGCGAGACCAAGTGCCCGGTGGAAGGTGCCAGCGCCGTCCGGGTTATCAACCAAGGGGAGAGCCGCCGCAAACGTACCGAACTGCTGGCCGGCCCATACGGGTAGTACGATGCGCACTTTCCTTTTGATGCTAGCGACCCTGACGCTGTCCGTTCTCGTCTCTGCCGAAGCGGACAAAATCAGTTTCGGAAGTTTCGCGAAATCCGGGCTGGAAGGCTGGGAGACGGAAATCTTCAAAGGTGAAACGGATTACCGGATCGTCGAGGATGACGGGCAGAAGGTGCTGCAGGCTGAAAGTCTCGCTGCAGCGTCAGGCCTGGTTTTTGAGACTGAATATGACCCAACCGTATATCCCGTGCTGTCATGGCGTTGGAAAATTAACCACATTCTCACCAAGGGGGACAGCCGCACCAGATCCGGTGATGATTATGCCGCCCGAATCTACGTGATCTTCCCGCACTGGTTTTTTCCGAAGACCAAAACGCTCAACTACATATGGGCCAATCGCCTGTCCAAAGAGGCCGTCCAGCCGAATGCATACACCGGCAACGCCATGATGATAGCCGTCGAGAGCGGAGACGAAAAGGCCGGTCAATGGGTCTCCGTTCGACGGAACATTATTGAAGATTATCGACGGGCTTTTGGCGAGGATCCACCGAATGTGGGTGCGATCGCGATCATGACTGACACCGATCAGACCAAAGAGTCGGCAATTGCCTGGTATTCCGACATTGAAGCGAGTCGACAATAAGTCCTTTTCCTGGACGTCATCCCTGTCGAGACAAGCAATTTTTGTTTTTGAGTATATAATTAAGATGGAATCTTTATCTTATCCCGACTGTTTGCGTAAGGGAGGTCCTATGTCACTGGTGAAAACCTGGTATACCCCGGAAAAGGCGGCAGACAAGTTCGGCATTAAGCTCTCTCAATTGATGGAGTGGGTCGAGGCAGGCCTGGTGCGGGCGGAAAAAGAAGCTGATGAGGTCGTGCAGGTCAATATCGATGATGTGCGCATCGAGGTAGAGGCGATGGTCGGACGTTCCTGATGTCCCGGATTGTATACACGAAAAAAGTCGGTAGAGATTTTTCTGCCAGCCAGGCTGGTGGCGAAGTTCAGCTTGGCTTCAAGATAAAGAGGGCAGCAGAGGCTTAATCTGTTGCCCTAATCTTCCCTGGTGGTGAACACGGCGATCCTAACAGCTCCCGCCACAGTCGCAATTTGGCTCTTCACCGGTCAGCCAGCCGTTGATGATAGCGCTGGCACAGCCGACCCCGGCTTTCACTTGCAAGGCTTCGACCGGGCAGTTCCCAGCACAGGCCCCGCATTCGATGCAGGCGTCCAGATCAACAACCTGTGCCTTGCGCTCGTCGACTTCGAAGACCCCATGCGGACAAACCGCTGCACACATGCCGCAGCCGATGCATTTTTCCTGGTCAAGTTCAAGGGTGCTGACATTTTCCAGATATCTTAGCTCACTCATCGAAAGCCTCCGGGGGCGGTTGTGAGTTATTGTTTAGCAAACTGTTTATTCCATTCGGCGAGGTGCTGCTGGATAAAGTCGACCACGCGCTGCTGCTCTTCCTGCCCTTTGCCGGTCACTTCGAACGGTTCACCGAAGGCAAAATGAATGGTCCTGCCAGGGATTATAGGGCCGAAGTCCTTGATCTTTTTGCCGGCTGACCAGGCCCAGGTCAGCAGTGCAATGGGAACCACGAGGGCGTTGGCCTTTTTCGCAAGCTTGATGCCGATACTGTTGAACTGCCTGGTGTCGAATTCCACCGTGCGGGTGTGCTGTGGAAAGATCACCAGTGAACGGCCCTGTTCGAGACGTCGGGTCCCTTCCTCCATGACCACCTTGAGATCATCGCGCGGGTTGACACGATCAACCACAACCGGGTCGCGGGTTTTGACAACGTTGCCGAAGACCGGGTAATCGACCAAGCTGCGCTTGATGACGTAAGTCAGGTCAAAGACGTGCGGCATGATCAAAGAGGGCAGCACGAAAGTCTCGAGCGTGCTCATGTGGTTGCCGATGAACACACACGGCCGGTCGAGTCCCATGAAGTGCTCTATGCCGGTAATGTCAAACCGACAGCCGGTCTCTTCCAGGATCCGCACGACGGCCGCGCTGCTGTCATGCCATGACTTCGAATTGTAAGTGCCGCGTTTTGCCTCGGAACTGGCTTTCCAGACCACCAGGAAGTTCTTCAGATAAAAAGAAACTGACGGAAAGAGTCGGGTCAGACAGCCGATTTTGCGCTCCGGACTGTGATAATCGGTGCCGTGGTAAAATGCCTTGATGTCGTTCATGGTGTGTTCTGTTCTAATGCCCTTGTTTTTGTACTACGAAAACGAAAGATGATAAATGCAGTTGCCATGCTCAGCCCGGCACAGACGAAGAGGACATTCAGGCCGAACCAGTCGCCAATATAGCCCAATATCAGAGATCCTGCAAAGATTCCCGTATCGATACCGCCGGTAAAGATCCCGGTTGCCTTGCCGCGCAGATCGCCCGGTTCGTTACGTACGGCCATGGTGTTTAAAAGTGGGAAAAGCAGGCCGTGGCCGACACCGGAAAGCACGCCGGCAACACAGAGCATCGACGGGTTGTAGGTAAAAGGTAGGATGAAAATTCCGGCAATGTAGAGGAGGATGCTGTATGGCAGAATGGTCCGCTCGCCGACTTCATCCGCCAGCTTTCCGCCAATGAAACGGACGGCAATCGCGCCCCCTGAATAACAGAAAAAATAGATCGAAATGTAGCCCAGTCCGCGTTCTTCGGCAAGTGGCGCGACAAAGCTTCCCGTGGCGGCGAGGCCTACCCCGAACATCAGGGCAAGCAGTCCGACGATGATGAATTTCTCCCGCCTGAGCAGGTCGAAAAAACTCACTTGATTCTCTATCGTCGCGACCTGCCGTGTGTGGCTCTCCTTTAATGGTTGATGCGCTACCAGGGCCGTCCCTGCCAAAGCGCCGGCAACCAGGAACAGGCCGGGAAAACCATAACGCGCCAGAGTCGCTTCCGCCAGGACCGGGCCGATCGCAATGCCAAGCAGGCCGGAAATGCCGAACATGCCGATCCCCTCGTTGAGGCGGTCTTGCGGCAGGATGTCTGCCATGAAAGTGAAGACTGCGGTAAAACAGATCGCCAGGCCCACGCCATGTGCGAGGCGGAGCAGGATAAACAGGGGGTAATAAGCACCGAGCGGATCATGCAGGCTGATGTAGAGCAGGGGGGAGGCCACCATCAGGATGCTGCCGAGAGTGTAGCTGCGCTTGCGTCCGATGCGGTCGATCATGCTGGAAATCCAGGGTCGGCAGAGTGCCGACGCCATCGAGAATACGCCCATGACGATACCGACATCACCCTGGCTGCCGCCTTGCTCCATGACATAAAGCGGCAGCAGGAAAAACGCGCTGAAGCTGGCTGTGTGGCAGAGGTTTGCCAGCGCCATGGCCCAGAATGCAGGTGTGTAGAGCATTGGATCTTAACCGTTCGGAACTGGATTCGCGGGTATTCTGTCCTGTAGCAAAGGGGCCGTCAAGAGTAACCCGCAGAAGTTTGAGGCGAGCAGCGTGAAAATAAAAAAAAGATCATAATAACCGGCGACAGCTTGATAGCCCCGGTTTAATCAACATAGCCACTGCCGATTGCGGTGAAAGGCAGATCCAAATCCAGCTCGGGGACCTGTTTGCCAATCCAGGCAATGAAGGTGTTGCTGTTCGGCCCGGGAAAGACCTTGTAGGTTGTTTTCCACGGGTAATTTTCGGCAGCCTTTTGTACGGCATCGATCAGCTCATCGACTCCCGCACCTCTATGTTCTACAAGAACCCGTGGGGTCTCGCCGAACCAGTAACGATCGGGGATGTCTTTGTCGATCCGCATGACCGGTTGGCCGCGATGCCCGCGCCAGCCGACCACATCATAGACCGTGTAAGAAGGTTCACCGGTGCGTTTGGCGGCAATCCAGGTGTGAATGGCGAACCAGCCGCGCCAACCCCAGGCCCTGGCGCCGTAGACATGCAGGACGGCTTCCTCAGTAACAACCGGATCGGGAGCTATCCGAGCAGATTCGCGGCTGGCAGTGCGCCAGTCTTTGTGGGATGAACAGTTAACCAAGGTCATACCTATCAGAAGGACCATCGGCAAAGCGATCAGCATTTTTCTCAAACAGCGATTCAACAGAAACTCCGTTCCTCAGCTTTGTCATATTGTAAACCGAACAGGCGTTTCGAGGGAAGCCACGTGACAAATTGTTGCGGAGATGTATGACAAGACAGCTAAAATCGACCAACCGCAACCAACCGGTTCTTCCAGTATGGGGTCTTCAGGCTGGCATAGCTGACACCTTTGCCGGAGGAGGGGGCGTGGATGAAACGTTTGTTGCCGGCATAGATGCCGACGTGGGCGATCTTTTTTGACGAGATGGTGAAAAAGACTAGGTCGCCCGCCCGCAGGTTGCCGGGGTTGACCAGTTGGCTGGCTCTGAAAATATCCTGAGAAGTGCGCGGCAGCTTTAACCCGGCCTTTGCGTATGAATAGTACACTAACCCGCTGCAGTCGAAGCCGTGCGGGTCTGCACCACCGTAGCGATAGGCGACACCGAGCATGCTGCGGGCAGTCTCCAGTGCCATCGTCCCGACATTTCGGTCCAGAGAGGCAAACTCGACAGGCGCTGTTGCCTGACCGGGAGTTGTTGCCGATTTAGGCGTCGGCCCAGCGGCCCCGGAACATGCAACCAGCAAAACAACCGGCAGCAAAAAAAACAGTCCAACGGCCATTTTTCGTAAACTGGAGAACATAAATCGTCCTTTTCGCAAGTGAAAGCCAGGTCTGATCTCTTCACCAATAGAATCAAGCAAGCATTGTTCCAAAATTGTTCGGATGAAAGGAGATCTCAGGGATTGCCCTTTGCCATGTGGTATCGAATTGAGGTATCTTGAAGATGGATTTTTCACCAAAGGAACGGAACAGGATGACGGACGAACTGCAGACAAATTATCTCAATGATTATCGCCCCCCAGGGTATCTGGTCGATAGTATTACCCTTCACGTTGAACTGTCACCCGAAAAGACCCGGGTTCGCGCCAAGCTTCAGGTGCGAGCAAACCCGGAAAATCATCAACAGCAAGATCATCTTTACCTGCATGGCCGCCGACTTGAACTTCTGAGCGTCAAGCTCGATGGCCTGGAGCTTGCCAGTCATGAGTTCTCTCAGAATGACGAAGGGATGACGATCCCCGGTGTTCCGGAAACGTTTGTCCTGGAGACGCTGGTCGAGATCAACCCGCAGGCCAACACAGCGCTCGAAGGGCTTTATCGCGCCAGCGATATCTATTGCACCCAGTGCGAGGCCCAGGGCTTTCGCAAAATCACCTTCTTCCCTGACCGGCCTGACGTCATGTCCCGCTACACGACAACCCTGGTGGGGGACCTCGACAGTACACCTGTCATGCTGGCCAACGGCAACCTGACTGGCTCAGGGGTTCTCGAGGACGGGCGGCACTTCGCGACCTTCGAAGATCCTTTCCCGAAGCCGAGCTACCTGTTTGCCCTGGTGGCAGGTCGGTTGACGATGATCGAGGACCGTTTCATCACCCTGACTGGCCGCGAAGTCAGCCTGCAGATTTACGTCGAAGAACGTAACCGTCACAAGTGTACCCATGCCATGATGTCACTGAAGAACGCCATGCGCTGGGACGAACAAACCTACGGCCTGGAATATGACCTCGATGAATACAAGATCGTCGCGGTTGACGATTTCAACATGGGGGCGATGGAAAACAAGGGGCTGAACGTGTTCAACTCCAAGTATGTCCTGGCCCGGCCTGAGACGGCCACGGATGCCGACTACCAGGGGATCGAGGGTGTTATCGCCCATGAATACTTCCACAACTGGACCGGCAACCGGGTCACCTGCCGCGACTGGTTTCAACTCAGCCTCAAGGAAGGGTTGACGGTATTTCGTGACCAGGAATTCTCAGCCGATATGGGCTCCCGTGCCGTCAAGCGGATTGATGATGTACGCCTGTTGCGCAACATCCAGTTTCCCGAAGATGCCGGTCCAATGGCTCACCCGGTCCGTCCCGATTCGTACGTCGAGATCAATAACTTCTACACTGCTACGGTTTATAACAAGGGCGCCGAAGTGATTCGCATGTACCAGACCTTGCTCGGCGAAGAGGGATTCAAAAATGGCCTGAAACTTTACTTTGAACGCCATGATGGTCAGGCGGTCACCACGGATGATTTCCTTGCGGCCATGGCTGATGCCAACGATTGCGATCTTGACCAGCTGCGCACCTGGTACGATCAGTCTGGCACACCGGTGCTCGATATCTCGGGCGACTATGACGCAGGGGCCCAGCGGTTCAGGCTGCACGTCAGTCAGTCCTGTCCGGCCACACCTGGCCAACCGGACAAGCAGCCCTTCCTGATCCCGCTGCAGGTCGGATTGATTGGTCCTGACGGCCGGGATATGCCATTACAGTTTGCCGGCGAGGATCACAAGATGGGGGACTCGCGTACACTGCGTGTCACTGCAACGGAACAGACTTTCGATTTTGTCAATGTGCGGTTTGCTCCGATCCCGTCGCTGCTGCGTGATTTCTCCGCTCCGGTCAAGCTCAGCTTCCCTTACAGCCGTGAGGACCTGGCGTTCCTGTTTGCCCACGACAGTGATTCCTTCAATCGCTGGGAAGCGGGGCAACGCCTGGCGACGGATGTGATCCTGGAAATTGTCGCTTCTTTTGCCGAGAATCGGAAACCGGGGGTCCCGGAGACCTTCATGAGAGCTTTCCGGACCGCCCTGACAGACGGTCAGGCCGACCCGGCACTCCTGGCGCTGGCCTTGACGTTGCCTGCGGAACCGGAGTTGGCCGAGGCCATGGTCGTGGCCGATCCTGTTGCAATCCATGCCGCCAGACAGATGGTGCGCAAGGCCGTGGCAGAGGAACTGGCCAAGGACTTCGAACGAGTCATGGCGGCGATGCAGGATCAAGGCCTGTACTCTCCCGATTCCGATGCTATCGGACGGCGCAGCCTGAAAAACCTTTGCCTGGCCTATCTCTCGCTTCTCGATGACGTGGAGATCCATCAGGCCTGCTTTGATCAGTACGTCGATTCCGACAACATGACCGACCGCATGGCGGCCCTGACCTGCCTTGTGCACAATGGACTGCCGCAATACCAGGAGGCTCTTGCCGCGTTCTACCACAGATTCCAGGAAGACCCGCTGGTCGTCGACAAGTGGTTTAGCCTGCAGGCGACAGCCCCCCGGCCAGGGACTCTTGACCAGGTCAGGGAATTGATGGAACATCCGGCTTTCACCATGCGCAACCCGAACCGCGTGCGTTCCCTGGTCGGTGCTTTCGCTCATGGCAACCCGGCGTGTTTCCATGACCTGTCCGGCGCCGGATACGCGTTCGTTGCTGACCGGGTCCTCGAGTTGGATACGATGAACCCGCAGGTTGCTGCCAGGATGCTGTCGCCACTCAGCAGATGGAAACGCTACGGGCAGGGACATCAGGAACTGATGCGTGAACAGCTCGAGCGGATCCGGAAACAGGAGCGGTTATCGAATGATGTCGGTGAAATTGTAGCAAAGAGTCTGCTGAACTAACGGACTGTTTGCTGTCGAATCAGTTCAACATTTCAATGGCTCCGTGATGCCAATACAACAACCAAGTTGAGATTGAAATGAACCCTGTGAATCAAGATGTCCTGATTATCGGCTGCGGCGATATCGGCGTTCGGGTGGCCCGGATTTTACAGGCCTCGGGCATCAAGGTTGCTGGTCTGGCCCGATCCGAGGAGGCTGCGGAGCGTTTGCGTGGGTTCAATATTGAACCTGTCATGGGCAATCTGGATGATGCCGATTCCCTGGAGACATTGCCGTGCAAGGGAAAACTGGTTTTTTACCTCGCCCCACCTCCCGGCGGGGGGCCGATTGACGGGCGCATGCGCACCTTCTGCGAGGTTGTCAGTCCTGGTCAGGCCCCGGAAAAAATCGTCTACATGAGCACCAGTGGTGTGTACGGTGATTGCCATGGAGCCCGAGTCACCGAAGCGACGCCGGTCAATCCGCAAACCAGCCGCGCGCAACGCCGCGTTGATGCCGAAAATGTCCTGCAGGAGTGGGGGCGGACTAACGGCGTGCCAGTGGTCATCTTGCGGGTCACCGGTATTTATGGTCCCGGCCGACTACCTCTGGCAAGGCTTCGTCAGGGACATCCGGTGTTGAAGGAAACAGAATCGCCGCCAACCAACCGGATTCATGCCGACGATCTGGCCGCGGTTTGTGTCGCCGCCGCGGAAAAAGCCGCCGATGGTGATATCTTTAACGTTAGCGACGGGCAGTCAGGGACCATGACCGGCTACTTCAACGCGATCGCCGATCTTCTCGAAATGCCGCGACCGCAACAGGTTAGTATGGAAGAAGCGCAACAGGTGATGAATCCGATGATGCTTTCCTACCTCAAGGAAGCCCGGCGTATGGACAATCGGAAAATGGTGGAACAACTCGGTATCATCCTGCAGTATCCTGATCTCGAATCAGGGTTGAAAAATATTGTTGCGCAACTCGACCACCCCGGGATGGGTTATTTGGGCTCAATTGGTCATTGAACCCGGAATGCGGGACATGGTACGAGGAACGTTGACAACCTTACAATCAGAAACAAGTGTTTTTATCTGTGGCAAGACTATTTTTTGTGTGCTGGATTGTGAAACATAAATAACTGAATGGAAAATCCGGAACGTGTCAGTGGTTTGTGGATGAAGAAATCCGTGCCCCGCGCCACGTGTCCCTGCTTCCCGGAGGAAATCATGAAAAAAGTGGCAATCATCGGAGCCGGTCTTTCCGGTTTGAGCACAGCTCATGCTGTGGAACGTCAGGCCGCGGCGGCCGGGATCGACGTCGCCGTGACGGTCTTTGAGCGTGACGAGCGTACCGGCGGTAAAATATGGAGCATCAAGGAAGAGGGATACCTCTGCGAATGGGGCCCGAACGGTTTTCTCGATAGCAAACCGATGACGCTGGAGCTGTGCGACCAGCTCGGAATCCGTGACCAGCTGGAGCGTTCCAATGACAATGCCCGAAAACGCTTCATCTACAGTGGCGGCATTCTCAACCGGCTGCCGGAAAACGGACCGATGTTCCTGAAGTCGAAGCTGATCAGCTGGCCTGGAAAGATCCGTCTGGCCCAGGAATTCATCAAGCCGAAGCGCACCGACGGGGTCGATGAAACGCTGGCTGAATTTGCCCGTCGAAGGCTTGGTCCGGAAGCACTCGACAAGTTGATTGGCCCGATGGTCTCCGGCATCTTTGCCGGAAATCCGGAAACCATGAGCCTGAAGAGCTGCTTCCCGCGGATCCACGAACTGGAACAAGAGTATGGCGGTCTTCTGAAAGCAATGATCAAACTGGCCAAGCAGAAGAAGGCCGAGATCAAAGCCGGCAAACAGGTCGCCAGTGCAGCCGGACCAGGCGGAGTGCTGACATCCTTTGTTGGCGGCATTCAGGAGTTGACCGATGCTACGGTCAAGGGGCTCAAGGGCAAGGTACAGACCGGCAGTGCAGTAACCGGCCTGAAGCCGGTCTCCGGCGGATGGGAGCTTGAGTTGGCTGACGGCGGTAAGTTTGATGCTGATATTGCGGTATCTGCTGCACCGGCGCATATCCTCAAGGACCTTGTTACACCCTTTGACGAAACCCTTTCCGGTCTTATTGCAGAGATCCCTTACGCACCGATGAATGTTATCTGTTTCGGCTATGAACAGGGCAAAATTGCACGTGACCTAGATGGCTTCGGCTACCTGATCCCCAAAAAAGAAGGGTGCGCGATTCTCGGCACTCTCTGGGACTCAAGCATTTTCCCGCAGCGAGCCCCCGAGGGGCATGTTCTGCTGCGTTCCATGATGGGCGGCGCGACCAATCCTGATGCCATAGGTCTGAGCGACGCCGAAGTCAAGCAGCGGACCATGGCAGAACTGAAGAAGATCATGGGGATTGTCGTCGAACCCGATTTCGTGCGGGTCTTTCGTCACCAACGGGCCATTCCGCAATATGTCGTAGGCCATGCTGACCGGCTTGTGGCGATTGATGACAGCCTGAAAAAACATCCCGGCCTGATTCTGACCGGTAATGCTTTCTTCGGTATCGGCCTCAATGATTGTGTCAATGCCGCCAACCAAGCCGCTGACCAGGTTGTTTCATGCCTGAAAAAAAATGACTGATGCAGGCCGGTCTCTTCAAGCGCCGTGAAAGTGTTAACGATTGCTCATACAATAAGTTGTTCGTGAAGCTGGCGTTTGCTGTAGTCCTCTGCTTCGGGGAGTTTCCGTGAGGTTGTTAACCCGTTCTGATTTCGATGGTACAAGCTGCGCAGTCCTTATGAAAGAACTTGGTCTGGTCGATGAAATGGTCTAAGCACATCACAAAGACCTGCAGGATGGCAAGATCCCTGTGACGAAAAACGATATCCTCGCCAACGTTCCCTTTGTGCCGGGTTGCGGGCTCTGGTTCGATCATCACTCAAGTGAACAGGAGCGCAACGGCCTGAACGGGACATATCAAGGGCTGAGCAAAAACGCACCGAGCACGGCATGCAGAAATGGGTTCTGGACGGTCGGCCGGTGAAACGGGTCAGCTGAGTTGAGGAATTCTAACCCGCCAGCTGACTAGACAGTCGATCGATAATCTGTAAAAGGTCTTCTACAGACCTTATGATAAACAGCGATGCTCCACTACCCTGGAGCGTCGCTGTTTTCATTGTTCCAGGACTCTTGTGGCGATTATGTTTGCAGGACTGCCGCCATCCATACGGATCGCGACAGCAGCCTTGTAATCCCCGGCAATCTCCAGATCGAGCACCCGGTATTTCTGATGGTCTTCAGAACTTGGCACGTGGATACCCGCGGAAATCTGATTCATGTCGGTTTTGTTGATTGCATGGAAGAACCCTGTGCCGAGTGCTTTGATATAGGCTTCCTTGCGAGTCCAGAGGGTGAAGAAGAATTCTCGCTGCGCTACCGGGTCTTTCAACTCGGCCAGTTGTAAAGCTTCATCTTCGGACATGAAATGATGTGCCAGTTGAAGAGGGTTGCTTCTCTCCTGAATCTGCTCAATATCCACACCTATTTCGCAATTGTTACAGATTGCAATCAGGAGTCTGTCGCCACTGTGGGACAGACTGAAATTCAGTTCGTGCCGGCCAGCAGTCTTGAGGTGCGGTTTGCCGTGTTGGCCATAACGATAGCCTATTGAACGGGCATCCGTTTGCAGATATCGGCAGAGTGTCTGTCTGAGGAGATGGTGGGAGATGAGAAAGTCCTGTCTGGCGCGTTCCACCTTGAACCTGTCTGCACGGGCCAGTTCTTCAGCTGAGAGGCAGGATGGAGCCTCTGCCACAAGGTGGGTGTTTTCTCCGAACCGAAACGAATGTATAAAGATATCAGTCACCCATCCTCCCATACTCCGTCGTTAGAGGCTTGATCGGATTGTATCTTGTCCTGGCTATGCATGGCAATGGTCACGAAACTATGCACGAGTTTCCCGGCTGCGGTCTACGACTCTCGATAAATCGGGTCATGTAAGATCCGCTGGCAAGACTTTCTTGTCCAAGCTGCCAACGCAACCCTCCCCGGCGAAAGACACCTGCTCGTTTTCGCATCAGTGGAGATGGTTGCCCTGCATAGCAGAAAATTTGCTCCTCAAGTCACTGTTTTAAAAATCTAGATTAAATTTACCGGAAGAGGTCAGGCAGATCGGATTCGCGCTTCGATGCACTTTAATGATATACTTATCCGCATGTCCCGATTTGTCTTGACCCTGATTATGATCTTCTGCGGCGCCCTGCCTTTAAAGGTGATGGCTGCCGGTCACATTGAGCAACA
>JAFDBW010000148.1 GCA_019313105.1 Deltaproteobacteria bacterium
AAAAACCCAGACCGCCGACAACACCCTGAATGAGCATGATGCCGAAGAGCAAGAGATTGGTGGCAATGAGTATCCTGGTCGCTGACCAGTTGCCATCCGAGGTGCTGCCATGCCGCAGGTTCTTCAGGTTGCGCTCCCACTTCATGATACGCCACTGCCAACGTGTGCCATTCATTCCCAGGCGATCAAAAAAGTTCTTCCAGTCCATATCTGTCCTTATTTAACTTCCATAGCCGGCTCGATAGTTGCCTTAATCATATTACCTCTCGACATTTACCAGCTTCAATGCCAGTCCGACAAAGACGGTTCCGGCGATCCGGTTCATGGTCCTCTGGGCGCGTTCGGACCGGTTTAGCCAGTCACCCAGTACACCACCGATCAACGCTATGGAGCCGAAAACCAGGATTGTCGCGAAGATGAATATCCCACCGAGGACAACCATCTGCAGACTGATGGGGCCGCGTTGCGGGTCGGCAAATTGTGGCAGGAAAGCGAGAAAGAAGATCGATACCTTAGGGTTGGTGAGGTTCATGATGATTCCACGCCGATAAAGGATGCCGACTGCTTTTTCCTGTCCGCCATGCATCTTGATTTTCTCGGGAGAGGCCCGAAATGCATGCCAGGCCAGGTAAAGAAGATAGCCGCCGCCGATAAATTTCAGCAAAGTGAAGGCGAGGGCGGAAGCTTGAAAGATGACGGCGACCCCGAAAGCAACGGCCCCGGTATGGACCAGGAGTCCGGTGCACAGGCCGAACACGACCATGAGTCCTGACAATTTGCCTTGCAGCGCGGACTGGGTCAGGACAAAAATATTATCCGGCCCCGGAGCAAAGGCCAGTAATACCGAAGCAATAAAAAAAGCGGAGATGGTTTCGGCCGCGAGCATGGTCCTCCCCCTGTTGTCAGCTATTGGAACTCAGCACCTTGATGCCGAGAGTCACCATTGCCACACCGAATGCCCGGTCTATCCAGTGACCGACTTTCAACAACCGGCCACGGACTCTCTCGTTGGTCAGGAGAAATGCCAGGGTCGTGAACCAGGTCATCTGTAACAGCATGATCCAGCAGCCGTAGATCGCCAGGGTCGGCAATGGCATGTCGGGCGACAGTATCACAGTAAAGAGCGAGAGGAAATAGATAGGAGCTTTCGGATTAAGTGCGTTACAGAAGAACCCGGTTGAGACATGGCGCAGCGGCGATCCGTGACTTGTGATCTGTAGCGCACCCTCGAAATCCTCATGTTCCTGTTTTGCGCGCAGGCCCTTGATGCCGAGGAAGATCAGGTAGCTCCCCCCGGCAACTTTTATGAGGGTCATCCACTCGGATGAATGGGCAACGATCGCTGCCAGACCTGCCGTTGAGTAGAGGATGTGGATTGACAATCCAAAGGAAATGCCAAGGCTTGCCCATATCCCGGCTTTGCGACCATACAGGAGTGATTGCCTTGTCACAAGTGCAAAGTCCGGTCCCGGAGAAGCTGCTGCAAGCAAGTGAACGATTGTAACGATAATAAACCCTTGCCAGAAATCCATGAAATTTTACGAATCCTGTTAAACGGGGTTTCGTTACCCGGTATTAATGGAAGCAGGCGTTGGAAAGTGCAAGAATAATATGGGCTCCTGAGCCTATAACACTTCAGGCGGCGAGAACTGACAGGTCCAGACGCCACCACTCATCATAACGCTGTGTAACTGTGCATGCAAGCTTACAGAATTACAGGAGATTGTTCTTGAATTTTTTGCCACAGTTTTCGGCGGCACTGGTCCATAACTCCGGACAGCGTTTGAAGTTTCATGATAATAGGGTGTGAAAGAGATTAATTCTTGTGTATGAATTTGCTTAATCGGGGTGGGTTGTCTAACATTATACATCTATGGTATCGGGTGCGATATGTACAAGTTTTTACTCACATCAGCAGTCGTCTTCATGTTTCTGGGAGGTTCGCCCAGCGCCGGGCAAGTATCCGGTGTGGTCGCCTTGCTCAACCTGGAGACCGGTGAGCAAATCGAGAGACTACTGAGCAACCGCGAATCCGGGGTCTCTCCGATAATCGGAGTCTCCCGTCTGCTTTCACACGATCAGATCCTCAAGCTCTATCAAGGGCGGGGTTTCGCACCGTTATGGCTTGACGGTTGGCAGTTGAAGCCTGGTTCCTTGGTCCTGCTGGCAAACCTGCGGGATGCCGGGGCCCACGGACTCTGCGGTGATGATTACCTGCTTGTCCAGCTTGAGGGGCTGATCGGCCTGCAGGAGGATTTCGCCCGTAACAACCTGCCTATGGCGCCGCAGAATCGTGCAGTCCTAGACCTTTTCCTGTCCCAGGCTTTCCTGACTTTTGCTTCTCACATGGTTGAAGGTCAGGTCGACCCTAACCTGGCACACGTCGACTGGCGAGCCAGGCAGCGCAAGGCTGACCTGATCAAGCTCCTTGTCTATGCGCTCGATAAAGAGAGAATACCACAGGTTTTGGAGGGGTTGTATCCACCGCATGAAGAATACCGAAACCTCGTCAAAGCTTTAGCCCAATATCAGAAGCTTTCAGCGCTTGGCGGATGGCCGGTTATTCCCTCGGGGCCGACCATCCAACCGGGTGACCGGGATCGCAGGGTAAGAAAGTTGAAAGATCTGTTGCAGACAACGGGCGATCTTGTCATGACTGTCGATACAGGTCCACTATATGATCAGGAAACCATCGATGCAGTCATGAAATTCCAGGCCCGGCACGGTCTGGTTGATGATGGCGTGATAGGTTCTAAAACCCTGGCAGCTCTAAACATCCGGGTCGAAGACCGCATCCGCCAGATCGAATTGAACCTTGAACGATGGCGCTGGATGCCGAAGAGCTTCGGTAAACGGCACATTCTTGTCAATGTGGCAGATTTCAAGCTGACCGTGATTGAGAACGGTGAAACTGTTTTGCAGATGCCGGTCATCGTCGGCACACAATATCGCAAGACCCCGGTTTTTTCAGCAAAGATGACCTACCTGGAATTTGCTCCCTACTGGACCGTTCCGCCAACCATTCTCAGGGAGGACAAGCTCCCGATCATCAAGCGTAATCCCCACTACCTCGAAGAAAAACATTTCCGAATAGTCTCCATGAGAGATGAAGAAACATTCATAGACCCAGAAGAGGTTGACTGGCAGAACACTGAACCAGAAAACTTTCCCGGGTTGTTGAGAATGGAGCCTGGACCATGGAACCCGCTGGGACGGGTCAAGTTTATGTTCCCCAATCGCTTCAACGTATACCTGCACGACACCAACGAGTTTTACCTGTTCGATAACAACGTCATGTCGTTCAGTTCCGGGTGCATCCGGGTTGAACGGCCCAATGAACTGGCTTATTACCTTTTGGAGGAAGAACTGGGTGCGGAAAGACTGGAGGAGCTGTTGTCTGCATCCGAACCAGAGCAGGTATCTATCCAACCTATGCCTGTCCATATCCAGTACTGGACGGCCTGGGTGGACCAGGAGGGCCTTGTCAATTTCCGTCAGGATGTCTATTTCCGGGATTTGGACCTAGAAGTGGCCCTGACGAACCCGGCGTACAGGGTGATGGAGCAGCTGCAGGCAAGCGTGGGGAGGAAGCCGGCGGAGTGAGATAGGATCGGTGGCCGCTTAAAAAAGGTCTTTGAGCCAACCGAAGGCGACAAAAGTGCCAATCGCAGAACCGAGTGATGAAAAGAAGAATACCAGCAGAACCCTAGTCAGGCGATTGCGCCACCAGCCTCTAATGCCGGCGATGTCTTCCGAAACGTTTTCCAGGTCTTTGACCTTCGGAGGGGCCATGAAGGCCTGGACTATGCCGGTAACGAAACCCGCCCCGATGGTTGGGTTGAGCGAAGTAATGGGTGCCGCGATAAAGGCAGCCAGAATTGTCAGGGGATGTCCGAGCGCGATCAGTGCTCCCAGTGCCGAAAGGACGCCGTTGGCAAGAACCCAAGCTACGGCAGCACTGGCCAGCTGTTCGGTGTTGCCGACCATGAATCCATAGACAAAAAGACCGACCACGACAGCTGGTATCAGCCATGGAAGCAGCTTGGAAAGAGTTGTCTTTTGAGGAATGAGCGACAGCTCTTCAATTTCCTCCGCAGTAATCTCCTGACCAAGTTTTTTTAGAATCCCCGGCATGTGCGCTGCACCGAAGATGGCCACCACCTTGTTTCCTGGAGAGTGGCGAATGTGGTGGGCCATGAAGGTGTCACGTTCATCAACCAAAATTGTCTTGACGGTTGGCAGGACCTCTGACATCTCATCAAGCATGACTGTCAAAGTGTCAGTCTGACGCAGTTTGGTCAGTTCCTCCTCATTGAGCTCCTGGGTATCGAAGAGACTTGCCAGCAAGGTCGAGAAGAGGCTCATTTTCTTCCAGAAACCGGCCTTGCGCCAGGCACGCAGGAGGGTTGTACGGATCTCCCGGTCTACCAGCTGAATGTCAAGGCCGAGTTCATCGGCGGTCTCTGCGGCGACGGCCAGTTCAGCACCGGGCTTGACACCGGTCTGCAGACCCATTCGTTTCTGGAATGATGCAAGGGTCAGGTTGGCCAGAAGGAAAGGGGCCTGCCCCTGCCTGAGGACCTGGACAAGGTTAAGTGACTCCCAGTGGCGAGGATTGCGCAAGGCCCGGTGACGTTGCTCATCAAGTTCGACGCATACCGTATCCGGGTGCTCATCCTGAATGACTGCTTTGACAGTGTCGACTGAATCCCGGGAAATATGAGCAGTGCCGACCAGGACAAATTCGCGGTCGTCAAGTGTGATGCGATGTATGTCAGTGTTTTCTTGAGTACTCATGGGCCTCTGCCTGAAAATCCGGCCAAAGATAGCACAGGGCTGGATGAAGAAGAAGGAGTATTGTCGGTCTGACGTTTTTTTGAAAGATGCGGAATACCTTGCAGAAGAGTGTGCATTAACAAAAAGACGCCGGATAATCCGACGTCTTTGACTCTCCACACCTACCGTGGGTCCGTGGCCTCACGACGACGGCCAACAAAGTTGGTAGGACTACGAACGCTTCAGGCGTCCCGCTCCGCGACAGGCTTGCTCACCACGATCGTAAGTAACCTTCCCGATCAAAAAATATTCCGCGTGGGCATAGCGACCTCACCTGCAGGGCAGAGAGTTGAAACGGTGACTCAATGCTGTTTCAGTATAGGGAAAATACCTCAACAACTCAAGGATAAAGCCGGCCAGGGATAAAGATATATGCCTAAAAACCCGGCAGCTCATGCACAGAATAAAGCAATCAAATGTCGTTGCGAAATAGATGCTTTCAAAAGTCCTGTTATTTCGGGATGTTAAGTTTCGATAAGGCTGGCACGGCTTGTGCGTTAAGAGTCAATACGATGATCGCCACAAGTTTGCCAAATATATCGGAACAGAAGTCCGAGCGTTTACTGGATGCCTTGATCGAGATCGGCCAGGAGCTTGCTTCGACAACCGATCTCCAGGAGTTGCTTGATTCCCTGCTCAGGGTGGCGCGTGATGTGTTCCATTTTGAGAACGCAATTATCCGCCTGCTGGACGAAGATGGTCTGCACCTGATCGTGGTGGCCGACTACGGTTATACCGAGGATGCCAAGGGGCCGATCCAGATCGGTCAAGGTGTTATGGGGAGGACCGCGGAAATACAGCGGCCGATCCTCGTTGAGAATGTCGGCCAGTTGCCTGATTATGTTCCCGGTATCCCCGGCGCACAGTGTGAGTTGGCCGTGCCGTTGATCAGCAAGAACAAGCTGGTTGGTGTCCTCAACGTGGAGAGCCCTCACCCCGGCGCATTCTCTCGCGAAGATATTGAACCATTAATGATTTTGGGCCGCCAGGCGGCAATCGCTATCGACAACGCGAAACTTTACGGTCGATTGACGAAGATGTCGGAAAGTTACCGCCAGCTTTACCAGTTCAACGACCGCATTTTGAAGAGCGTCAATCTCGGCGTCTACACCGTCGATACCAAAAAGATAATCACGTCATGGAACAGAAAAATGGCGGAAATGAGTGGTGTCTCCGCCGAACAAGCGGTCGGGGCGCGATTGGATGAGCTGTTTCCCAACCTGGCTGAAGAGGGAGTCATCGAAAGGCTTGACCGGGTTCTGAAGAGCGGCAAAAAGGAAAAACTTCGCCTCCTGCATCGACAATTGGATGGCACGGGCCGTTTTCAGAAACGTCGCCTTGCGCCATTGCGGGATGGTGATGATGTGACCGGCGTGGTCATCATCGTTGAGGATATTACAGAATTCAAGCGGTTGCTCGACCAGACCATACAGAGTGAAAAACTGGCTGAGGTCGGCAGGCTTTCAGCCGGGATTGCCCACGAGATAAACAACCCTCTGTCCATGGTCGCTTACGCGACGGAGCTGCTCAAGCGCGAGCAGCCTCTCACCGGCTTCCAGGAAGAAATGCTCGACAAGATCGAGACAGAAGTCGAGCGACTGAAAACTCTGACCGGCGGCCTGCTGTCGTTTTCAAGTAATCGCAACACGATGAACCGGATGGTCAATCTGAATGACCTGATTACCGAAATATTGAAACTCCTGCGTTTTGAATTGCAGCGCAAGTCGATCCGGTTCGAAACGGAGTTCAGTGAGGTCCCGGTCATCTCCGCCGACCCGAACAAGCTCAAACAGGTGGTTATCAACCTGGTCATGAACGCAGTCCAGGCCTTGCAGGGTGAGGGCAGGGTTGTTCTTCAGACCGGCATCAACCGGGACGGCAGACTCGAGCTACTTGTCAAAGACGATGGCCCGGGAATCCCTGAAGGCTTACAGGAACAGGTTTTTGTCCCGTTCTTCACGACCAAGCCAGAGGGTGAGGGGACCGGCTTGGGGCTTTATATCTGCCAGAATATCATCCGTGAACATGGCGGCGTAATAACTCTGAAAAGTCAACCTGGCGCGGGCACAACCTTTCGTATTTGTCTGCCTGTCAAATGAGCTTTTAATCTGTGCATCTGTGTTGATTATTTAAGCAGATTATCTTACTAGAGGGCCTAATAATTTTTTAAGTATCTGAAATAATTGAGTTATTGAATTTGGCACGCCAGGTGCTATAGTACAGGTCAAGCTCAGGGTGCAAATGCCCGCCGCAGCCTCTGGGTAAAATATCAGCACAGACAGGGACAACGACGTCTCTACTTTATGATGCTAGGCAACGGCGCCTTAACTTCCAACTCACGGAAGCTAAGGCGCTTTTTTATTTTTTACTCTGGAAAGGAGATAAAGGTAATGATGAAGAAAATTGAGTGTATCGTCAAACCGTTCAAACTGGATGATGTCAAAACGGCAATCACGGATTTGGGCATCAGCGGTATGACAGTCAGTGAAGTGCGCGGCTTTGGTCGCCAGAAAGGGCACACCGAACTTTACCGCGGCGCGGAATACCAGGTTGACTTCCTCCCCAAGATCAAGATTGACCTGGTCGTTAATGACGAACAGGTGCCGTCCATTGTCGAGGCTGTGCAAAAGGAAGCCTGCACCGGACGTATCGGCGACGGCAAGATCTTTGTGTCTGACGTTGAACAGTCGATAAGAATCCGTACCGGTGAAAACGGTCCTGAGTCCCTTTAATACTGACGCAAATCGAAAAAGATAATAAGGAGAAAAAGTCATGAAGAAGTTTCGTCTCGCACTACTCGCCGGTTCAATGATTGCACTGCCGGCCCTGGCCCTGGCTGAAGACGCACCGGTTTCGGAGATGTCTTTCATCCTCAACACCTTCTCGTTCCTGATCATGGGCGTGCTGGTCATGTGGATGGCTGCCGGTTTCGGCATGCTCGAGTCCGGACTGGTTCGCTCCAAGAACGTCGCGACCATCTGTCTGAAGAACATTTCCCTGTTCGGCATCGCCGGCATACTCTTCTACCTGTCTGGTTATAACCTGATGTACGCCGGTGTGGATGGTGGTTACATGGGTTCTTTCGGCCTCTGGGCGGCTGATGACGCCGCGGCCCTTGGCGGTGATTACTCCGCCGGCTACTCTGCCGCATCCGACTGGTTCTTCCAGATGGTCTTCTGTGGCGCTGCCTGCTCGATTGTTTCCGGTTGCGTTGCAGAACGAATCAAGCTCTGGTCGTTCCTGCTGTTCTGCGCCATTCTCTGCGGTCTTATCTACCCGATCCAGGGCTCCTGGGGATGGGGCGGTGGTTGGCTCTCGGAAATGGGTTTTTCTGACTACGCCGGTTCGACGATTGTTCACTCGGTCGGCGGCTGGGCAGCATTGACCGGTGCCATCATCCTCGGCGCCCGTAAAGGCAAGTACGGCAAAGGCGGTCGCATAAACCCGATGCCCGGTTCCAACATCCCGTTGGCGACTCTCGGTACTTTCATCCTTTGGATGGGCTGGTACGGCTTCAACGGTGGTTCGGTGCTTGCTCTGGGCGATGCTGCAAGTGCTATTGAAATGTCCAACGTCATGGTCAACACCAACCTCGCCGCCTGTGGCGGTATGATCGCTGCCATGATAATGGTACAGGTCCTCTACAAGAAGGTTGATGTCACCATGGGCCTCAACGGCGCCCTGGCCGGCCTGGTCTCGATTACTGCCGGACCTGCAACGCCCTCTCTCGGTGCTGCTGTACTGATCGGTGCTGTCGGTGGTGTGCTAGTTGTCCTGGCCGTTCCCTTTTTCGACAAGCTCAAGATTGACGATGTCGTCGGTGCTCTCTCGGTTCACCTCGTTGCCGGTATATGGGGAACTATGGCTGTACCGTTCACTGACGGTGAAGCAAGCTTCCTCACTCAGTTCATTGGTGTCGCCGCTACAGGTGCTTTTGTCATGATTTCGTCGGCCATTGTTTGGCTGGTTCTGAAATACACCATTGGCATCCGTGTCAGCGAAGAAGATGAGTATCGCGGCCTTGATATATCGGAAATCGGTATGGAAGCCTATCCTGACTTCCAGACTGTTCATCTCGGTGGCATGGGTTCCCCGGCGCCCGGCCTCGGCGACGCTCCCGCAGCGGCACGTGTAGCCAAGCCGGTCACTCAAAGTTGATTACTCGTAATTGATTGATGAACCTGCCCCACGGGACATTGTGTCCCGTGGGGCTTTTTTTGTTATGGTCGGATCAGCTTCCCTTGAATTTAAGCGAAACCGAGTTAATGCAGTAACGCAGGCCGGTCGGCTGCGGACCGTCCTTAAAGACGTGCCCCAGGTGTCCCTTGCAGGAACTGCAATGCACCTCGTTGCGGACCATCAGCCAGCTGCGATCCTTGGATAAACCAATATTCTCTTTATCCACCGGCTGGTAAAAACTCGGCCAGCCGCTTCCGGAATCGTATTTGTGGTCGGAATGAAACAGGTCCTGACCACAGCATACGCATTGGTAGACACCGGGCTCGTAATGTTTGTCATATTCCCCGGAAAAAGCCGGTTCTGTGCCATGTTCGCGCGTCACGCGGTATTGCTCCGGAGTGAGCTGAGCCTGCCATTCGTGCCTGGTTTTGTTGATCGTCTTGGTCATGGTTTAAGCCTCCCTGGAGCATATCAGCTGATTAATCCTTTCATTTATCTTAACATAACTCCATCCGAGCTGTTTAACCTGCAAGAGTAGGGCAAAACGAATCATGACTGGATCGTTCTGCGTTGCTAGCTCCTGGGGCAGGCCAAAGAACTTTTTGCTGGATCCGATTCCAGATGTGATGAGTATGTATGTTAAAGTATAGCCGTGAGAAATGAAATTTTGACTGATGCTAATTCCAATATGCTGATAATATGACTGTGCAGATGAAGCAATTCAGACAATACTTAGGGGAGATGAAAATGAAAAGAATACTGTGGTCGGCTATAACCATACTGCTTCTTGTGTCTTTGAGCGCATGTCTGGCTCCGCGTGGTGACAGTCCCGAACAGAAACGTTCCGCGATCATCAACATGCACGATGATACCCTCTCGCGACTTTACCAGCATCGGCCAACGGCCAGGGATGTGATCGACAAGTCGGCAGGCTATGCGGTTTTCAGTAATGTAAATGCCTTGTATCTCATTGTCGGCGGCGGAGGTGGCTACGGTGTCGCTGTTGACCGGTCATCGGGACACAAGACTTATATGAAGATGGCGCAGATCGATCTTGGATTGGGGCTGGGTGTCCAGGATATCCGGGTCGTGTTTGTTTTCCACAGTGCGCGGGCCTATATGGATTTCGTCAATAGCGGCTGGGAATTCGGCGGTCAGGCTGATGCGTCTGCGAAGGCACGTGACAAGGGTGTTGCGGCAACCGGTGAAATCTCCATCGACGCCGAAACGACCATGTACACCATGTCGGAAGCGGGGCTGATGGCGAAGGTCAACCTGGCCGGCACCAAATACTGGAAAGATGACAACCTGAACTATTGATCGGAATATCATCCGCCAGGGAGAGGGACATGCCGGAAGTTGAATCAATCGACATCATCAGAGCACAGGATCGCCATTTTCCCGATTTCGGTTGGCTGCAGACCTATTGGCTCTTTTCTTTTGCAAGTTATTACGACCCGCATAATATCCAGTTTGGCGCCTTGCGGGTTTTCAACGACGATGTGGTTGCACCGGGCACCGGTTTTCCGACCCACCCTCATGAAGAGATGGAAATCATTACCATTGTCCTGGATGGCGAGATGACCCACCAGGACAGCATGGGCAACAAGGCCGTCATCAGAGCTGGCGATGTCCAGAGAATGTCTGCCGGAACCGGTTTGACTCACTCCGAGTTTAACTTCGCAGAACAGCCGGTGCACTTCTACCAGATCTGGGTCTTGCCCGATACCCCGAGGCTTGAGCCCAGTTATGACCAGCGCAGTTTTACTCCGGATCAGTGGCGCAACAGACTATTGCCGGTAGCCTCCGGACAGGCGATCGAGAACGTGGTGAGCTTCAATACCGATGCGACAATTTATCGTGGTCAACTGGATGCCGGTAATCGTCTGAATTTCGACAATACGGCAGGGCGCAGGGCGTTCGTCTATCTTACCGAGGGAGAATTGACGATAGATGGTCTGGTCCTCAACAAGGCAGACCAGGCCCGTGTCGATACGGAAAAGCCCCTTTGTCTGGTTGCCTGTGCTGACGCCGAGTTTATCCTGGTCGATGTTCCGTCATGTAAAGGTTGGGGATACAACGACAGGATCTTAAGCGGCGAAAAAAAATAAGTCGATCTGCCAGGTAAGAAAACCGCATCACGTGCGGGGTTTTTCAACAATCTGGGCCGGCAATTTTGCCGGCCCAGATTGTTGTCATACTGAAGAATATTTAATAACCACCGATCCAGGCGATGTCCAGTTTGAATGGCCCTGACTGGCGATCGGCAATAAACAGGCCGAAGCTTTTTACCATGGCAGCATCCATGGGCGGGACAGTTGTCAATTTGACGCCGTGGTGTGTGGGTGCGAATGAATCGAATGGTAAGGTTATCTCCTGCCATGTCTGCGTCTCGGTCGCGAAAGATGCCTGATAGCTGACGCCGTCATAGTACAGGTCGGTACGCAGGCTGAGCTTGTAGCTATGGCCATCTCCTAACACGCGGATTTTCAGGCCAGAATAACTACTTAGGTCGAAACCGCCTTGATTTGAACGTATTGAGGCGAAACCGCCGTTATTATCGAGGCAAACAGTTCCGGTGAATCGCAGGCCGACACCTTGCAGGTATTCCGGGTGGCTCTTTGAGCAACCACCCATGATGCGGTCATCAATCGCTTTCCATCCGATATCTTGAACATCGCCAGTAAAGTCCAGGATCAGATTGTCCGGTGAATTGCTCATATGCTCTCTCCAGATGAATGGTATTGATTTATTGGCATGGCTTCTACCGCGATTCGAGGCCGTTTGTCAACCACGCAAAAGGTTGTTTTGAGCTGTTGGCCAACACGGCAAGGAAGGAGGACAAACAGCTTCCTCTGGTAGCCGCGGTATTTGTTGTGATACATTGCCCTCTGGCTAAAAACACGGAGTCCCAGAATTCAATTATGCACCTCTTCAGATCACTTCTACTGCTTCTTGTCCCGGGCGTAGTCTTCCTGGCTGCACTTTACCTGAATCTTCGGGTATCAGTCCCTGCGGCCTGGCAGGAACTGTTGTTCCCGTTGCCCTACCTGGCGGTTGCTGCTGGACTGTTCCTCGGCTGGCGATTCAACCGTACCCGCGTTCTCTGGGTGATCGTGCTGCTGGTCCTTGTCGAGCAATGCCTGGTTCTGGTCACTCCTTACGGTCGCGAATATTTCATGACGATCGCCCCATTGGTTGTCCCATTAAACCTGGTATTATTCAGCTGGTGGAGCGAGCGAGGGCTGATTACCCTGCATGGCCTGCTTCGCCTGGCTATTCTGCTCATTCAGCTTATTGCTTTTACCTGGCTCTACATCTTTAATGCCGGAGATGTGATGATGCTGCTGGCCCGGCCATTATTATCCTATCCGTGGCTGGATCAACTGCCCTTCCCACAAATAGTCCTGCTGGCTATGATCTTGAGTCAAGTGGCTCTTCTGATCCGCTTTTGTCAAAGACCGGAAGCTTTAGAGGGCAGCTTCTGCTGGGTTTTGCCTGCTGTTGTTGCAGGTTTCTGGTGGCCGGAGATATTTGTCTTCTGGCAGGGCGTAGCAGCGTTTCTTTTGACTATTGCCATCGTCGAAAGCAGCTTCAAGATGGCATTCAATGATGATCTGACCGGGCTGCCGGCACGTCGAGCTATGAATGAGTTCCTGCTCAAAGTTGGTCGACGTTATACGATTGCCATGGTTGATGTTGACCACTTCAAAAAGGTTAACGATACCCACGGGCATGAAGTCGGTGACCAGGTCCTGCGCATGGTTGCGACCTGCTTGAGAAGGGTGACCGGTGGTGGACGCGCGTATCGTTACGGGGGGGAGGAGTTCGCCGTAATCTTTCCAAGCAAAGAGCTGGAACGTGCTATACCGCACCTCGAAATGTTGCGTGAAACCATTGCCGGCACAGAATTTGTTGTACGGGGCAAGAAAAGACCGAAGAAGAAACCGGTTGAACCGGTCAGGAAGACGAGCGGGAAGATGCGGCTCAACGTCACTGTCAGTATCGGAGTTGCCAGTCGTGACGACAAGAACACGATCCCTGAACAGGTGATCAAGGCTTCTGATCAGGCCCTCTACAAGGCAAAGAAGGGCGGACGCAACCAGGTTTGCAATGCTTGATGGTCATTTTGGTCAGATCGCTATGACAACGGCCGCTGAAATTCTCAGCGGCCGTTGTCGTTGCAAGCACATAAAAGAGAAGGGTTAACTGACCGAATCTTCCGGGTAGGAACCGATTTTGTGAATCGCCAGGTCGGAACCGCGGAATTCCTCATCATCACCAAGCCGGAAGCCGAAGACCTTGACAATCATCGAGTAGACTATAAAGCCTGTTACAAGCGCGTAAATGATTGCAAACAGGCTGCCGGCCAGTTGTGCCATGAAGCTTACGCCGCCCAGGCCGCCAAGTTCCGTATAACCGAAGATTCCTGCAGAGATCCCGCCCCAGGTGCCGATGATGCCGTGTAACGGCCAGACGCCGAGGACGTCGTCAATCTTGAGAATTTCCTGTTCCCACTGAAATCCGTAGACGAAAATCAGGGCGCCCAGCCCGCCTATCAGAAATGCTGCGAAAGGGTGAACAAGGTCGGAGCCGGCACAGATGGCAATCAGGCCGGCGAGGGCGCCGTTGTGAGCGAAACCGGGGTCGCATTTGGTGGCGACGACAGCGAAGATGACGCCGCCGACCATGGCGAGCAATGAATTCGCGGCCACCAGGCCAGAGATGCCGTTCAGATTCTGGGCGCTCATGACGTTGAATCCGAACCAACCCACTGCGAGTATCCAGCTGCCAAGAGCCAGGAAGGGGATATTGCTGATCGGGATGGCATGGCTTTTCCCGCGCACCCAGCGACCCATCCGTGGCCCAAGCAGGATGACTGCGGGCAGTGCGAGCCAACCGCCCATGGAGTGGACGACGACACTGCCGGCAAAATCGTGAAACGGTGCGCCCATTGTGTTGGCAAACCAATCCTGCAGGGCCGAACTGTTTTGTCCCCAGATCAATGACTCGAAGAAGGGATAGGTAAGGCCGGCGAAGATGGCACCGGCAAGAACCTGTGGCCAGAAACGGGTGCGTTCGGCAATGCCGCCGGAAATAATTGCCGGAATACAGGCAGCGAAACAGAGGAGAAAAAAGAAGCGTACCAATTCATAACCCTGGTTTGCGCCAATCAATCCTTTTGCTGACATGAAAAAATGCACACCGTAGGCGATCGGATAACCAACCAGGAAGTAGACGACGGTTGATACGGACCAGTCAGTCAGAATTTTCACCAGAGCGTTGGTTTGGTTTTTCTTGCGGACAGTACCGACTTCCAGGAAGGCAAATCCGGCGTGCATGGCGAAAACCATGACGGCACCGAGCATCAGAAACAGGACATCACCGGAATTGGTTAGAGACTGAACTGCAGAATCCATGAAAGAAGACCTCCTCGTCTTTATATTTCGGGCTTCAGACGCCGTTATCCAAGCCACCCATCGCTAGGTTCAATACTTGTGCCGTAAATTACTTGCATTATTTCAAGATGTTATGGATAACTCATGAGACATGTGCCTGGAATATGCCTATTTGGCAGGCAGATGGCGCCTGTAATTTAGGCAGCCATGAGTTGACGGCTGAATGTTCGGGAGTTTATAAAGCTTCGTATGCCAAGTGATTGGCGGACAGAATGGAGATATGATACCTTGAAGTTAAACCTAACCGAGGTGGAATCATGACCCTACCGGGCAAAAGAAATTTCGTGGTCAACTTTTCCCGTGGCTTCTTTGCGCCGTTCCGAAGTATCAGGATATTGCGGGATAATCCCCGACTCTTGCCTTATATCATTATCCCCTTTCTGATCAATCTCACGGTGTTCAGCGGCGCGGTCTACCTGGGCCTCGATTTTTTCAGCACGACCGTTGTGGAACAACTGCCACAAGGTGACGCCTGGTACTGGGCGGCTCTTTATTGGCTGATCTGGATGCTGGCGGTTCTGGTGACGGCCGTGATGGTTTTCTTCACCTTCACCGTGGTCGGCAACCTGATCGCGTCTCCTTTCAACGACCTGCTTTCTGAAAGAACTGAACAGGCACTGAGTGGTAAGACCAATGACGAGGTGTTCTCCATCGGCCGATTCCTGAGTGATGCCTGGCGAACTGTGCTGATGGAAGCCAAGAAGATGTCGATTTTCGTTGTTGTGATGGTGCTGATTCTGCCGCTGAACTTGCTGCCGGGAGTCGGTAACGGGCTCTACACGGTTCTTGCGGTCTGCCTGACGCTCTTCTTCCTCAGTTTTGAATATCTGGGATTTGTCATGGTCCGCAAGCACAAGTTCTTCAGTGAACAGAAGAGCTATATCTTTACCCGTAAATTCCTCATGCTCGGTTTCTCATGTGGCGTGATGGCGCTCTTGGCGATCCCGTTCTTCCAGATGCTCTGCATCCCACTGGCCGTTATCGGTGTCACCCGTCTGTGGTGTGAAGAGACCGGGTTGGTCAAACAGGACAGTGCCGCTGTCCGAAACTCGACAGTGGAAGAGACTGTGTGAAGGTCGGAACTGAGATGAAAAACCTGATTATTAAAGCTGCTCGTGAAGCCGGTGCCCTTCTCATGGAGAACTTTGAACGTGGCATCCGTGTCGAGTTCAAAGGTAAATATGACCTGGTGACCGAAGCTGACCGCCAGGCCGAAGCGTTGATTGTCAGGCATATCCGCGAGCACTTCCCAGGTCACGATATCCTGGCTGAAGAAGATGATTACGGCGAGTTGAACTCTGACTATCGATGGATTATAGATCCGCTCGACGGCACAACCAATTTTGCCCATGGCTTCCCATGGTTCGCTGTCTCAATCGCACTGGAGGTCCGCGGCCAGCTGACCCTGGGAGCTGTCTACAACCCCTATGTCGGTGAGTTTTACTTCGCCGAACGTGGTGTCGGGGCCTTTCTGAACGAACGTCGACTGAAAGTTTCTGAAACCCATCTTCTGGAACGAGCGCTTCTTGCGACCGGATTTGCCTATGATCACAAGAACTGCAAGGCGAATAACTACGATTATTTTGCCCGATTCCAGAGAGAAGCTCAGGCCTGTCGCCGTCCCGGAGTCGCCAGCCTCGATCTTGCCAGTGTTGCCGCTGGTCGATTCGACGGGTTCTGGGAGATGAAGTTGAAACCCTGGGATTTAGCTGCCGGAATTCTGCTGGTCGAAGAGAGTGGTGGCAGGGTAAGTGATTTTGATGGCAATCCGATGACACTCGACTCCCTTGAGTGCCTGGCCAGCAATGTCTTGATTCATGAAGCAATGCAGAAGATTCTGCAGCCGGGATGCCGCCCTCATGCTCTTCCGTCAATCTGAAATGTCATTTCTCCTGTTTAGGAAGACAATCGTTTACTCTCTTGTCGTTTTGTCATTCTGCTTCTCAACGGTCCTGACAGATGTTTTTGCCATGTCAGAAAACCTCGCGGGGAAAGCCGTTACCCTGCTTGAACAGAAGGATTATTCGGGTGCGCTTGAGGTGCTGCACTCTCTGGAAAAAACTCTCAGCAATCCTGAGCAGATTTCCAACATGCTTGCCGTTGCTTATCTCGGGCAAGGGTACCAACTGCTTGCTGCCGGAGAATTCCAGTCTGCCCGCGACTCTTTTCGTGCCGGTCGCAGCTACAACGATGAGGATGTCCGTCTTTGGCAGGGTGAGGCCATTACCCTGTACCGTCGGGGCAATTACCCGGAAGCGGTCTCCTTGCTTGATCAGGCACTCGGAATTGATCAAAAAAATCCGGATCTTTACCTTCTTCTGGGCAAGGCTTATTACGCCGGCGGGCGCATGGCTGAAGCCATTGATGCGTTGCAGAGATCTGTTGAATACGGTGGTGGTGTTGAAGTTGCCAGCCTGCTCGACAAGGTGCGTCGGGAGTGGCAGATTGAAGAGCAGATGCAACAGGAATACCGGGGACATTTCCAGTTGTCTTTCGTCGACGGTGCACAAGCTTCAGATCTGGCCTCCGATATCCTGGAAACTCTTGAAGATGCCTATGTAGAGGTGGGCTCCGATCTGGCGTATTACCCTGATATCAGGGTCCCGGTTCTGCTTTACTCCCATAGGGACTATGCAGACGTGACTCATTCTCCGGACTGGGCTGGTGCCGTCTATGACGGCAAGATTCGTTTGCCGCTGGCCGGTATGCGGGGGATGACAAAGCGATTCTCGTCAATCCTTTACCATGAGTACATGCACGTTCTGGTTCACTTTATAGCGGGAAGCAACGTGCCGGTTTGGCTCAATGAGGGTTTGGCGGAGCTTTCCGGCCGCAGAATTGATTCCACTCCGCTGGTCGATTTGACCGCGGCCTCAGAAATTGGTCAGTTCCTCGAGTGGCGTGATCTTGAAAAGTCGTTTACCGGCCTCCCGGATTACCACGTTCCACTGGCGTACGAACAGAGTTATTCCCTGGTCCTCTTCATGGTTGAAAGCTATGGTTGGCACAACATGGTAGAGCTTCTGGAGAGCCTAGGTAAACAGCAGGAATGGCAGGCAGCCATTACAGCTGTTTACCAGGAGTACGGACTGGATTGGCCTGCCATCCTGAAAGAATGGCAGGCCAATCTTAACTGAACAAAGTTACTCGGTCTTCTCTGCTGGCGGAACAACTTCCTGGGATGACTCATCGGTCCTGATCTGCTCGATTTCTTCCTCTAGAGCCGCCGCCTCGGCCTTCAGTTCATCAAGCCTGCGCAAAATATCCTTGACCACCTCCTGGCTCATGATGCTTTTTTTGCCGGCTTCGCGTAAATCGTCAATCAGTTTGCCGAGTTCGGCGTGAGTTGCGCCGATCTTTTTATGCACTGCAGAAAGGTCAATTTTCCTCTGCACCAGTTTTTTATATTGATTGGCTTTGAAGGTTGCAGTGTTGAAAGCCTGCCTGGTGCTTCCCCAGAGTTTTTCAGTGGTCTCCTTGAATTTGTCAAGCTGATCTTCCTGCCGCTCCGTTGGTTCGCCGGATTCAGTCTCTGGTGTTTTCGGTTCTTTAACTTGATCGTCCATGCAGTTCCTCCATAGGGATTTATTTTGAAGTTTATCACTGTCCATAAAAGGGTCAAGAACATGTTTTTGGTATCACTTCTTGCCCCTGGCACTACGATCGTCTAGAATATGCCAGTTTAGATTACAAGGAGGAATATTATGACTTCAGCTGAAAGAGGACAGACCAAGTTTCAGATCAATTTACGGCGTTATTTACGGGAAAGTGGGGTCGATCGCGACCTCACCCGCGTGATCTGCGAAATCGCCAATGCCTCAAAATACATCATCAATGCCATTCGTACCGGTGATCTTGGTGTGGCCGGAACATCCAACCTCTACGGTGAACAACAGCTGGCGCTCGATGTCTTGTCTGACCGGATCATTCAGAAACGCTTGATGTATTCTGGTGTAATCGCCAAGATGGCATCGGAAGAGTTGGATGAAATTATCACGGTCACAGCTCCGACCAACGGTCGTTACTCCGTCGCTTTCGATCCCCTCGACGGATCATCCCTTGTCGATGTCAACCTTGCCGTTGGGACCATTGTTTCAATTTACGAAGGGGATGACGTCCTGCAGCGGGGACGGAACCAGGTCGCCGCACTCTATGTCCTTTACGGCCCTCGTACAACTATGGTTGTGTCGACCGGTAACGGCGTGCATGAATTTGCCATGAACCTGCTGATGGAATTCGACCTGGTCCAGGAGAATATTAAATTGCAGGGGCCGG
>JAFDBW010000149.1 GCA_019313105.1 Deltaproteobacteria bacterium
GTCCTGCCGGGCTTCGCCCTTGCCGTAGCCGGTCATACTGTGGTTCAGATGTGCTAATTCAGAAATATTCGTCTTACATTTGTGCGCGGCAGGAATTTCTTTTCCGTCCATTCGGGGTATTTTCAGTTGTTTTGCATAAACGTTAAATTCCAGGAGCAAATATGATCCACAGTATGACCGGCTACGGCAAGGGCGAAGCCCGGCAGGACGACATAACAGTCACCGTGGAAATCAAGACGGTGAACCATCGCTATGCCGATATCTCGGTAAAGTTGCCGCGCACATTCCTGAGCCTGGAAAACGGGGTGCGCAAACAGGTTTCTGCGGTTGTTCGCCGGGGCAAGGTTGACGTTTACGTCAACTACGAGCTGGCGAGCGAGGCCCAGGTCGTACCGAAGCTGAATAATGAACTGGCGGTGGCCTATCACAAGCTTTTTGTCGAGCTGGCCGGCAACTTGAACCTGCAGGATAGGATTTCAATCGACCACATCATCAACCAGAGGGATGTGGTCCGGGTTGAAGAGGCAGAGATCGAAGAATCAACGCTGGAGTCCTGTCTTCACTCCGCGACGGCCGGTGCCCTGGAAAGCTTGCTTGCAATGCGCGTGACCGAAGGGGAGGAGACTCGCAAGGATATTGAGGATCGTCTCAATGTGACGGAGACCATCCTGGCGCAGATCGAACAACGGGCGCCGCAAGTGCCAGCCGAGTGGCAGGAACGTCTGACCGAGCGTCTGGAGCGCCTGCAGCAGAATGTTGAATGGGACCCGCAGAGAGTCGCGCAGGAAATCGCTGTCTACACCGACCGTTGTGACATCAGCGAAGAGATCACCCGCTTCAAGAGCCACCTGGTCCAGTTTCGCGGTATGCTCGATGATCAGGAGCCGGTCGGACGGCGCATGGATTTCCTTGTTCAGGAGCTCAATCGCGAAGTCAACACCATGGGTTCCAAGTCCAATGACGCCGAGTTGACCACGGCGGTTGTCACATTGAAGTCGGAACTGGAAAAAATTCGCGAACAAGTTCAGAACATCGAATAGCATTTTATGCTATTCGATGTTGGTTGCTGGAGACTGGGGATTGGGGGCTGGAATATTATTTGATACAATGGAGAGAACTATGAAATGTTATCGTGATTTGGTTGTTTGGCAGGAAGGGATTGACCATATCTATGCGCTTTCCAAAGATTTTCCCGCTGAAGAAAAATTTGCACTATGCAATTAAATGCAACGTGCAGTTGTCTCTATCACGAGCAATATCGCAGAAGGCCATACTCGCTCTTCGTTCAAAAAATTCTTGCAGTTTTTGTCGATCTCGCTAAGTTTCCTGGCCGAACTGGAGACGCATTTGACCATCGCGGGCAAGCTGAAGTATCTTGATCAGGATCGGACAGAAAATATCCTTGGGCAAACCAATCTGTTGGGCAAGAGAATAAGATGCCTGCAGCAGTCATTACAAAACAAGGCAGCATGATGAACAAACAAGCCCCCAGCCCCCAATCCCCAGTTGCCGCTTCTACGCGAAAGGGAATCTTGTTTGTGATCTCAGCACCATCCGGCGCCGGAAAGACATCTATCTGTCGTGAAATTCTGAATAAGCTGCCGAATCTTCAGCAGTCGATCTCTTACACGACGCGAGCCAGGCGATCCGTTGAGCAAGACGGTGTTGATTATCATTTCGTGACGATGAAGGCCTTTCGGGAAATGGTTGATGCGGGAGCATTCTTGGAATGGGCCGAAGTGCATGGCAACTGCTATGGCACAGCACGGAGCTCTCTGGAGCAAGCGACTGCAGCGGGTGCGGACATCCTCCTGGATATCGACTTCCAGGGCGCGGAGCAACTGCGAAACAGCGGGCTTGAGGGAGTCTTTATCTTCATTCTGCCGCCGGATATGAACGAACTGCGCAAGCGCCTGGATACCCGCAACACGGACGACGATCAGGTCATCGAGCGCAGGATGAAAAATGCTGTCGATGAAATTGCCGAAGCCGTCAAGTTCGATTACCTGGTTGTTAACGATGTCCTAGGGAAGGCGGTTGAGACAATCCTCTCGATCATGACAGCAGAAACCGCCCGGACAAAACGGGTCATCGACACTCTGCCTGAAGAATTCGGCTTGAAATAATTCCGATTGCCGTATATGTTAACAATCTTATGTAGCTGAATAGTTCACCGGTAGCGATTTTTAAACAGATCAATTTATAATCAGGAGTAAAGCATGGCACGTATCACCGTTGAAGATTGTTTACGCGAAGTCCCCAATCGCTTTCTGCTGGTCATGGTCGCAACCAAGCGTGCCAAACAGCTGTTCAAAGGCGCTGAGCCGCTGATCGAGAACAAGTCAAAGAACCGCAACGTGGTTCTGGCCCTGCGGGAAATTGCCGCCGGCAAGGTGGACTTTGAAATCCCGGTCCGAAAGCCCTGACCGGTTGTTGTGCACGGTCTCCTGATGGAGCCGACAGAAAAGTTTACGATGCCGGCCAGTGATGGCCGGCATCGCTTTTGTGTGCACCCTGCACTGATCTGAACAGCATGATTCGTCTCGACGACATCCTCGAAGCTATCCGTGCTTATCACGCCGCCGCCGATCTGGACGCTGTGCGAAAGGCATACGTCTATTCTGCCAAGGTCCACCAGGGGCAGATGCGCCTCTCCGGCGATCCCTACATGACCCATCCGATGGAAGTGGCCTTTATCCTCACGCGTCTGAGGATGGATGTGCCGACCGTGGTCACCGGCCTGCTGCACGACACTCTTGAGGATACCCTCTCTACGGAAGAGGAATTGCGCCAGTTGTTCGGTGATGAAGTGACCGAAATGGTTGACGGCGTCACCAAGATCAGCAAAATTTCCTTCAAAACCAGTGAAGAGCGCCAGGCGGAAAATTTTCGCAAGATGCTGCTGGCGATGGCGAGAGATATCCGTGTCATCCTGGTCAAGTTGGCCGACCGGTTGCACAACATGCGCACTCTCGATTATCAACCGGAGGAGCGTCGTCAAAGAATTGCCAGGGAAACCGCCGATATTTATGCGCCGCTGGCAAACCGGCTCGGTATCAGCTGGATCAAAAGTGAGCTCGAAGACCTTTCTCTCAGATATCTGGAGCCTGTGGTTTACAAAGATCTTGCCAAGAAGGTCGAGCAGCACCGCCGTCAATCCGGCAACTACGTTGCGGACCTGAAAAAGCGTCTCGATGAGATATTAAAAGAGCATGAAATCGATGGCCATATCCAGGGACGTTTCAAGCATATCTGTTCGATTCACAACAAGATCATCAAGCAGAATATTGATTTTGACGAGATTCATGACCTGATTGCCTTCCGCATCATCGTGCCGACAATCCGTGACTGTTATGCCATGCTCGGGGCGATCCATTCGTCCTGGAAGCCAGTGCCGGGCCGTTTCAAGGATTTTATCGCCATGCCCAAGGCCAATATGTACCAGTCCCTGCACACCACCGTGTTCGGGCCGGCCGGCCAGCGCATGGAGGTGCAGATCCGTACCGAAGAAATGCACCGGGTCGCAGAGGAAGGGATCGCGGCGCACTGGAAGTACAAGGAGGGCAGGGCTTCAAAACGTACCGAGGATGGCCGTTTCGGCTGGCTCCGGCAAATGCTCGAGTGGCAGAAAGAGCTCAAGGATTCGAGTGAGTTCATGTCATCCGTAAAGGTCGACCTGTTCCCGGAAGAAGTTTATGTGTTCACGCCGAACGGTGATGTCAAGGAGTTGCCTAAACAGAGCACGCCGATTGACTTTGCCTACAGCGTTCATTCCGATGTTGGCCACCACTGTTCCGGGGCCAAGGTGAACGGCCGGCTCGTGCCGTTGCGGACCATGCTGAAGAATGGCGATATTGTCGAAATCATCACGTCGACCAGCCAGACGCCGAGTAAGGACTGGTTGAA